>CAZYRP010000018.1:0-44687 GCA_964649465.1 uncultured Granulosicoccaceae bacterium
GTGTGCAAACCGAAGGTTAATCCGTAGCCGCTGGCGTTAATGTCTTCTATAACCTTAAAAAAGCCACCAGCCTGGTATTTTGCCAAATGCAGAACCGGACCGAATACTTCATGATCCAGATCCGCAATGCCATCTACGTGAATCAGCGTTGGTGGAATAAAGTGCCCCCGGGTTTTATCGAGTTGCGTTTGATGCAGTACGGTAGAATTTTTAGACTTTATATACGTATCAATAGACTCGAACGCTTCAGCGTCGATTAACGGTCCAATATCTGTGCTGAGGTTCCACGGATCGTCACAGGTAAGTAAGTCCATCGCACCTTTGAGCATGGTAAAAAATTTGTCGTAAATATCCTCCTGTACGTACAGAACTCGCAGGGCCGAGCAGCGCTGTCCTGCACTTTGAAATGCAGATTCAATTACCGATGCAACCGCCTGTTCAGGTAGAGCCGTGGAATCAACAATCATTGCGTTGAGTCCGCCGGTCTCTGCGATAAAAACCGCCGACGGATTGCCATGGTTGGCAATTGCATGATGAATGAGTTTGGCGGTGGCGGTAGAGCCGGTAAAGCATACGCCAGCAATGTCAGGGTGTGACACCAGTGCCTGGCCTATGGAACTGCCGTCTCCGGGTACCAGTTGCAAAACCTGTTCAGGCACACCAGCCTGATGAAATAGCTGCACAGCGCGTGCGGCGATGAGCGGGGTTTGTTCGGCGGGCTTGGCGAGTACTGAGTTGCCGCAAGCGAGTGCTGCTGCTATTTGCCCGCTGAAAATAGCCAGCGGAAAATTCCACGGTGAAATACAAACAAACACACCTCTGGCTTCGATTTGGTGTGCATCATTAAGCTCGTTTGAGCGTACCGCATAGTATCTAAGAAAATCTACTGCCTCGCGAATCTCTGCTATGCAGTCAATAAGTGTTTTGCCCGCTTCGCGGCTGAGAATGGCGCACAGTTCGGGTGTATGAGTTTCCAGATTATCGGCACAGCTGTTTAAGATTTTGCCTCTGCTTTCAAAGCCTGACTGGTTCCATGCTGGCTGGGCCGTGGCAGCTGTTGCTACTGCATCTTTCGCCTGTTCCATAGTGGCATCATGACAGTAGCCTACCAGGTCAGTGTTGTTTGCCGGATTGAAAATTTCTCTGGCTGGACTGCTGTTTTCTTTAGTTTTTCCATTTTCAATTGTTTTCCATTGGTGCTTTTTATAAACGTCACGTCCTGCATTGATTCTTTGTATTTGTAACGGATCGCTAAGCCAGTACCCGGCTGAGTTTATTCTTTTCGGTGCAAACAGTTCGCGTGCGTTAGTGATTGCCGGATGACTGACGTTGGGCGAATTTTCTGCTTGCTCGAAAGGGTCGGCTGCTACTTCTTCGACGCTGATAGATTCATCTACGATTTGATTAACAAACGAGCTGTTAGCGCCGTTTTCAAGCAGGCGTCTTACAAGGTAGGCTAACAGGTCTTCATGTGCACCAACCGGTGCGTAGATTCGACAGCGTGTGTTGTATTGCTGCATTACCTGCGAGTGCAGTGCGTCTCCCATGCCGTGCAAGCGCTGGAACTCGAATTGTGGTTTGGTTTTGGGATCTGTGTTGCTGTTATTAGCCAGGTGCAGCACCGCTGCAACCGTACGTGCGTTATGGGTGGCGAACTGTGGATAGATTCTGTCAGCCATGGTAAACAGTTGCCTGGCACAAGCTACGTAGGAAATATCAGTGTTGCACTTGCGGGTGAATACCGGAAAGCCTTCCAGTGCGTGAAGCTGTGATTGCTTTATTTCGTAATCCCAGTAAGCGCCTTTTACCAGACGTACCATAATGCGTCTGTCAAGACGTTGTGCCATATCGTAGAGATAGTCGAGCAGATACGGTGCGCGCTTGGAGTAGGCCTGCACGACTATGCCAAAGCCCTCCCAGCCTGCAAGCGACTTTTCTGACAGCACAGCTTCGATAACATCAAGCGATAAGTCGAGCCGGTCTGCTTCTTCTGCATCAATGTTAAAACCCATGTTGGCAGACTGGGCAAGCATCGCAAGTGATCTTGTACGTGCAACCAGTTCTATCATTACTTTTTCGCGATTGGCAAATTCATAGCGCGGATGCAGGGCAGACAGTTTTATAGAGATGCCCGGGTTTTCAGCAACGGTTTCAAACCTGCAGTTGTCTCCCAGTGTTGAGATAGCGCGCGAGTAGGCGAGGTGGTAACGCTTTGCATCGGCTTCGGTTCTTGCGGCCTCACCGAGCATGTCATACGAATAAGTGTATTCAGGGTTCTTATCTGCATTTTCTATTGCTTTTTGTATTGTCTCACCCAGTACAAACTCATTGCCTAATTCTCTGATTGCCTGATTTACTGCCGTTCGTATTACCGGTTCTCCGAGGCGCTTTACGGCACCTCGCAGTGTTGCCACAACACCGAGCGAGGTTGCATTTTCCGCGATTACTTTTCCTGTTAGCAGCAAAGCCCAGGTGGATGCATTAACTAAAGAAGAACTGGATTGCCCAAGGTGCTTTCCCCAGTCTGCCGGGGCAATTTTGTCCTGTATCAGAGCATCAACGGTTTCTGTGTCCGGTACACGCAACAGAGCTTCAGCAAGACACATCAACGCAATACCTTCATCGGTGCTGAGCTCGTATTGAGCCAGGAAACTTTCGGGGAGCTGCGGTTGCGATTCGCTGCGAATTGTTGTGATCAGAGCTGAGGCCAGCTCAGTAATGTTTGCACGCTCAGCTTCGCTCAGTTGAGCCTGCTCGAACAATTTGTGTAAGGCGTCGGCTTCATCGCAGAGTATGTTTTCCCGCAGAACGCTGCGTAACTCATTTTTTCTGGTCATTTGCTATGGTCACTTGTTCTTGTCAATTGCTCTGGTGTGTTTTCAATGCCCGGCGTTTTTTCTACCTGGCGGCAATGTATCTGACTCTACATTTGTTGCTGTTGCAGGTATACCTTTAAAGGGTAAACTCTGTAACGTATTAACTGGTAGATTCCGGCTCGCCTGAGAGTAGTGTATAACCGAAGTGGGATATGCATAAAAACAAGTGTCCCGGGTTATCGGAATAGAGGAAAGCAATGGATATCGATAAATTAATTGATGCATTGCCAAAGGCTGAGTTACACCTGCACATTGAAGGAACGCTGGAGCCTGAGATGATGCTTACGTTAGCCAGGCGCAATGGCGTGGAATTACCGTATAGGAATGTGGCTGAAGTGGAGGCGGCCTACGAGTTCGACTGCTTGCAGGATTTCCTCGATTTGTACTACAACGGTATGTCGGTGCTGATAGAAGAACGTGATTTTTACGATCTAACCTATGCTTATGTCGAAAAGGTCCATCAGCAAGGTGTAACGCACGCGGAAATATTTTTTGATCCACAGGGACATACTGACAGAGGGATTGCGTTCGACACTGTGCTGGGAGGTATCAGCAGTGCATTGGATGTGGCAGCCGCGGAGCTGGGCTTTACAAGTAAATTGATTATGTGCTTCCTGCGCCATTTGCCTGAGGAGAGTGCATTTGAGTCTTTGCACTGTGCTTGTAAGCACAAAGAGCTGATTCATGGAGTCGGGTTGGACTCCAGCGAAAAAGGCTATCCACCGTCTTTGTTTTCCAAAGTATTCACAGCTGCCCGCCGCGAAGGCTTTATTCCGGTGGCACACGCTGGTGAGGAAGGACCAGCTGAGTATGTTGAAGCGGTGCTCGATGACTTAAAAGTTCAGCGCGTCGATCACGGTAATCGATCCTTTGATAACCCTGCGTTGATTAAGCGTTTGGCAAAGGAGCGTACGCCATTGACCATGTGCCCGTTATCTAACTTGCGTCTTAAAGGTATTCCGTCGCTCGATGTTCACCCGTTGAAGAAAGCCATGGATGCCGGTTTGATGGTAACGGTTAATTCGGATGATCCGTCATACTTCGGTGGCTACATTGCCGATAACTATAAAGCTATTCAGAAAGCGCTTAAGCTAGAGCCAGCAGACATAGTAACGCTTGCTAAAAATTCTTTCACATCATCTTTTATCGATGATAAAAGCAAGCAGTCCGCTCACGATGCTATTGATAAAGTTGCATCGAAATTCAGGTGACGTGAATTAGGTATTAATAATATCTTGTAATTCGAATTCGCACTGTGAGTAAAAGTGCAATGATCGCAAGATTATACCAGTCGGCGGAGCCGGCCCAGATGTCGTCTTCAATTTCATCATCGGCGGTTGTTGTGACCACTGAGTCTATTGCAACGGCTGTGCTGCTTGTTGCTGCCAGTTGCACTGCGGCTGCCTGGACAGGTTCTGGCAACTCGTTCTCGAGCAGGTAGTTTGCAGCCAGGAGCTCCATAGCGGTATTGGCATTGAGTCGGCCATCGCCACATCCTCCTGATCGACACCGGGGGTCAAAATCAGTTGGTGTTGCAGAGACTGAAAGCAATTGCTCTATTTGTGGCTGTGTGAGATCTGCCTTATATGAAAGCAGGTTTGCGACAGCGGCACTCACGTGGGCTGCGGCAATACTGGTGCCGTAGTGGTAACCGTAGGTGCTGTTCGGAACTGGAATTTCTTTGCCGTCGTTCTGGGTTGTGATTATGCCATCGGAAACAGTGCCACCCGGCGCGGACATAAATACAGATTGTCCCAGAGCAGTATATGAAGTCAGTGCACCTGATCGGTCTGTCGCAGCGACTGTGATAATGTTTTTACAAGATGCCGGAGAGTAGGGCTCAGTATCGAGGTCCGCAGAGCTGTTGGTTGCAGCGGTAACCAGAATGGCACCCGCATTAACTGCATCGTCTATTGCACTTTGCATAGCGTTTGAGCATGCACCGGGGAATCCTACACTCAGGTTAATAACATCTGCCGGGTGCTGATTGAGTGCGACATCATCAACTTCCAGTCCGGCAGCCCAGCGGATGCCGTCAATCAGGTCGGATACATAGCCGCCGCACTTGCCGGTGACTCGCACTGGCAGTAAGGACGCGAACGGTGAGCCACCTGCAATTCCGGTTGCGTTGTTTAAGGTTGCACTTAAAACTCCCGAGATAGCTGTACCGTGCCATTTGCTGGCAGTGACCGGGCAGCTATCACTGACGGTTTGTTCGGCTATGTCTTCGTTGGTAACCCAGTCGCCCGGGTCGCCTGGATCATGATCACGACCATCACCGTCATTGCCGACGATCGGCTCGTGTATAAAGTCGTAACCCGGCAAAAATTGCAGGTCTTCGTGCTCGAGCATCACGCCCGAGTCAACCACTGCGACTACTACTCTTGTTGGAGCAGTCAGGTATTCCTGTGACCCGAACAGGCCGCTGGCACCTGCAATCGCCGGGTCAGCCTGGAGGCTCCATTGTTGTGTCGCGAAGGTATCGTCGAAAACTATTCTTGTGCCATTCGCTGCAGCTGAATCCGGGGTTGTTTCGGTTGATGAATCATCGAAAAGGCCTGTGCGTACCAGAGGCAGCGACGCGGGGTCAGGCGACTCATGATGCAGCGCCAGTAGGGGCTTTACGGTCGGGTCGTCGGTTTTAAAGGCTGCCGGGCTTACAACGACCGTAAAAATCAGAATGCAGGTGATTAAAAGACACGCCTGAGCGAGAAAAATCGCAATGTGTGACCGTTTGCTGTGAGATACAGGAGGCATTCAGCAAATCGAGCAAATTATATGCCCGGCTACCGGTCCAGATGGTATCCTGCAGGGTCTTGTGATCTAATGTTTTGGAGCTACTGAATGACTAAGTTGTTGAGTCGTATCGGTATTTTTCTTTCGGTTGTTTCGGCCGGTCTGCTTGCACCTGCTTTTTCGCCTTTATTTGCGGCGGATCAGGGCGATCTCGATGTAACCATTCATCCGAGTGTTAATGGCGTCGAGTTTGTACTGACAAATAACAGCAGTGACGATGTTTCAGTGCTCCGTTGGGAGACACCGCTTGAGTCGGAATTGACTCAGGATGTCTTTGCGATTTCCCACAGCAATGGCAAAAACGAAAGTCTGCATGCAGAACGCGCAATGTTCAGTGGCCGGTTGATCCGGCGCACAAAGCCTCAGCCGGAGGATTTCATTACTATTGCAGCTGGCGAGAGTCGATCGGCCATAGTGCCGCTGGCGGATTACTACCAGCTTTCGGATGCAGGCATGCACTACGTCAGCTTTCGTGGTGTTTTCAGTTTCCAGCCGATGCAGAAAGATCGCTCGGCTCTTGTGTCAGCTCCTGCTTCTTTAAAAACAGTTTTTGCAAAGACCGGCACTGTTGCAGTAGATCTCACACCAACCCCTGAAATATTGTATGCCGTTGCCGAAGGATACAGCGGTTGCAGTGCGCAGCAGTTAGCAGAATTACCAGGGGACTTCGATGCCTCTGAACAAATCACACGGGTTGCAAAAGAGGCGCTTGAAGCCCTGCCGTTAAACGAGCGGGCCGGTTCCCCCCGTTATCTGCAGTGGTTTGGTAGTTACAACGCTGGCAATTACGCTGAAGCCTTAGATACTTATCAAAAGTCAGAAGATTTAATGGGACGTGGCGAAGTTGAGTTTCTGTGCGACTGCGATGAACCCTACTTTGCATTTATTAGACGCACGCGGCCATTCGAAGTGAATCTTTGCTCCGTCTATTGGAGTGCGCCGAGGCTCGGAACTGACTCCCGCGCCGGAACCATTTTGCATGAGGTATCGCACTTTAATGAGATAGGCGGCACCGAGGACCACGCTTACGGTGCAGCTCTGGCGTCGGCTCTTGCCCGCAATGATCCTTCACGTGCGGTGAACAACGCTGATAGCATTGAATACTTTGCCGAGAACACTCCGTTTCGCGAGATTTCAGCTGGTGTTGTAATACCTGTGCCGGAACCACCGCCGGCAGTGCCGGTTGTGTTTTCAGCACTGCAGGTCGATGCCGCAGTGAATGGTTCGGTTGCCACGAATGAGAGCGATTACTACCAGGTATCTGGTGCTGACAATATTGTCCTGACTGCGAATAGCGGTGATGCCGATCTGTACATTTATGCTGATGAAGCTCTGTCGCGCCTGCTGTGTAGTTCAGAGAGCGCGGGCAGCATTGATTCCTGTGCGCCTCAAACTTTCAGCACAGCCTACATTCAGGTCTATGGCTACAGCGCGTCCAACTACACGTTAATTGCAGAATCTGGTTCGGTGCCGTTGCAGTTGGGTCAAACACAAACAGTTTCTATCGTTGCAAACGATCAGGAGTATTTCACTGTTTCAGATGCAAACTATGTACAGATAAACTCTTTGAGTGGTGATGCAGATTTGTATGTTTATTCGAATGCTGCTCGCACTGCAGATGCATTGGTTTGTGATTCGCGTAACCAGAGTGCAAGCTCGAGTCTGGATACCTGCGAACTCAGCGGTACAAGCTTCATCTCTGTAGTAGGTATTACCGATGCGCAGTTCACTATCACGACCAGCATTCAGGATCCTGCCCCTGTGGTTGTTGATACACAGTCAGGTCCCACTGATGTAGTGACCATAGTTGATGATGTTGCAGGTGTAACCGATGTGGTTGATGTGATCGATGTAGTAACTGGTACACCCAGCGGTGGCGGTAGTGCCGGTGGTGGCGGGGTGTTTGGCTGGCTGGCCTTCATGCTGCTTCTGCCAGTAATTTTTATAAGGGCGGTCCCAAGAAGGCTCCTTTTAAAAAAACCGGCTTTTAGAAGTCTGGTGCCCTTTGTAAATGGAGTTGAGCAGTGATGCGAGCCTTCGGCTGTCTCTTAAAACGTGTGTTGGCGTCGGTTAGTCTTAGTTGCTGCCTGATTGCCTGTGAAGCAGTGTCAACGGATGAAGTAATATTGAGCAAAGCATTGGTTGGAAAAGTTACCGCAGGTATTCGGCCGGTTGAAAATAGTTTGCTGGCAGCACAACCGATGGAAGTGCTTTACTACCTTGATAACGGTACTGATACCGCGGTTGAAGTGTTGCCGTGGGGTACACCTCTTGAAAAGACACTCACTGCAGATGTTTTTGTTGTTACAAAAGAAGGTGATGTAATGCCTTACGGGGGCAGAATTGTTAAGCGTCGACCACCTGGGCCTGACGACTACATAACACTTGCGGCAGGTGAGAGGCGAGAGGCTGTGGTTAATTTGTCAGATGCATATGACAGCAGCGCGACTGGTGAATACACCGTCGTTTTAAAGGCTGGCTCGTTTATTGGCAAGGCAGATAATTTCCTCGAGCCTATCGTAGTTGAAGATACTGTTACGGTAAGCCGTCAATAGAATCTGATCTGGTCACTGGCAGATAATATCGCTGCCAAACAAAAAGATTGTTGCCGTTCCTGACAACACTGTTACCTGTTACATTCAAACTGATAGCGCTTAAATTAAAATTCAGTCAATTGTCTGATGATTGCGTGTGGCCGTGAAGAGGCTGAATTCTATCTGTCCTGACAGAGCCGGGGTAGAGTTCGATGTACAGTAAGCAGGGAGTCGGCTTGAAGCCTGTCGCAGGCTTTGATTAAGACTATGAATAATAGCGTCCTGTACAGTATTTTGGTGACGCCGCTTTTTTGATTCGTTAGATCGTGAACAGGAAACCGGAAAAATAGTGAGTGGGGTATAATCCGGCGCGCAAGCTCCCGGGAGAGAGAAGAGAAAATGATTGAAAACCTGATTAACAACAAGCGCGTTGTGAGCAACAGTGGTCGTACTCAAGCTGTCTTTAATCCGGCCACTGGTGAAGAGATTAACCAGGTGGGCCTTTCAAGTGCAGAAGAGGTCAATGCCGCAATAGACGCAGCTGCAGCTGCAGCACCGGAATGGAGTGCTACCCCGGCATTAAAGCGTGCAGGTGTTATGTTTCGCTTTAACGAATTGCTTGGTCAGAATGCCAATAAAATTGCCGAAGCAATCTCTCTTGAACACGGTAAAACTCATGAAGATGCGCTTGGTGAAGTGCAGCGTGGCAAGGAGGTGGTTGAGTTTTGTTGCGGAATTCCACAGATGCTCAAGGGTGAGTTCTCCAGAAATGTAGGGCCGTCGATAGATTCATACTCCGATCGCCAGGCACTGGGAGTCTGTGCAGGTATCACACCGTTTAACTTTCCAGCTATGGTGCCACTGTGGATGTACCCGGTTGCCATTGCCTGCGGTAATACATTCATATTGAAACCATCTGAGCGCGATCCCACTTCTACGTTGCTGGTTGCTGAGCTATTACATCAGGCAGGGTTGCCTGAGGGTGTTCTCAATGTTGTAAATGGAGATAAAACAGCGGTAGATGCAATACTCGATAGCCCAATTGTACAAGCGGTAAGTTTTGTCGGTTCAACACCTATTGCCGAGTATGTTTATCATCGTGGCACGCAGGCCGGTAAGAGAGTGCAGTCACTCGGTGGTGCAAAAAATCACATGGTTGTTATGCCGGATGCTGATATGGATCAGGCTGTTGATGCGTTGATGGGTGCGGGCTTTGGGTCCGCTGGTGAACGTTGCATGGCAATTTCTGTTGCAGTGCCAGTGGGTCAGGAAACAGCGGATAAACTTATTGATAAACTGCGGCCCCGTGTTGAAGCACTGAAAGTCGGCCCTGCCGGAGATGCCGATGCTGAGATGGGTCCGGTTATTACTGCAGCTGCAAAGCAAAAGATTATGGATCTCATTGATTCGGGCGTAGACCAGGGGGCGGATCTGGTAGTGGACGGGCGCGGCTTGAGTTTACAGGGCTATGAAAACGGTTACTTTCTCGGTGGTAGTCTTTTTGACAATGTCACTACTGATATGGATATATATAAGCAGGAGATATTTGGTCCGGTGTTGTCAGTTGTACGAGCTGAAAAATTTGATCAGGCGGTAGACATGATCAATAAGCACGAGTATGGCAACGGTACAGCAATCTTTACTCGTGACGGCGACGCGGCCAGAAGTTTCACGGACGGGATTCAAGTAGGCATGGTCGGTGTGAATGTACCCATTCCTGTGCCTGTTGCATTTCACAGCTTCGGTGGCTGGAAGCGATCTCTATTTGGAGATCATGCTATTTATGGCCCTGAAGGTGTGCACTTTTACACACGGCTTAAAACCATTACTTCCCGTTGGCCAACTGGTATAAAAGAAGGCTCGGTGTTTGCTTTTCCAACTACCTGATGTTTATAGGAAGCACGGATTTACCGTATAACCAGTGTTAAGAAACAGCTCCCGTCGGAGCTGTTTTTAATTTCGGTGGCATCAGTAGAAGCGCTGCCTGGAACTGTTAGAATTGTCGCTATGAGATCGCGATTCAAAAGCCTGTTCTGGTTAACAGCATGTCAACTCATCTTACTTGCCGCTTGCGCCTCTGTACCGGAGGCCCCGTTGCGCGGTGTAACATCGCTGACGGATCATGTCAGCCCGGCGGGTCAGGAGTATACGCTTGCCTATATGCCGGATGCGGGCAGGGTATCTGTGCATGTTATCTGGCCTAACGACTGGGCGCACAGTAGCGGCAGGCCGGTGGTTGGTAACCTCGGTGTTGAGTTAATCTCGTCGGGGGGTGCTGGTGAACGCAGTGCAACGCAAATTAAGCAAATGATTAATGCGCTGGGAAGTGCTGCGTCAATCGTTACCACTCCTGATCACATCTATGGATCGTTTACCTCTTCGGTGGAAACGCTTGATGAAACTATTTCCATAGTGCGTGATGTTATTGCCCGGCCGGATCTGGATGGTGTGCGCTTTGATATATTAAAAGAGGCAAAGCAAAAGCGGGTTGAGACGCAGCAGCAGAATATGTCCGCAAAGCTGTGGAGCGCTACAAGGCAGGTTCTGTTGGGTGGCTCAACGTTGACTGACTACTGGAACAATACACCGGTAGAAGAAGTTGTAGCACCGTTGGCGCTCGAAGATATAGAGCGCTGGCACAGAGAAACATTCACCATTGCCAATGTCACCGTAGCTGTGGCAGGAACAATAGAGGCGGACAACGCAGGTAACATTGTTGATCAGTTGTTAGGCGAGTTGCCAGATAATCGCACGAGCGTAACTCGTGCACCTCTGGCCTTGAACACCGGGTTAACCGTTTTATTACATGACGAAGCAGCTTCTATAACTCACATGGCTATAGTAGGGCTATTGCCTGCGAGCCGCGAAGGTGGAGAAGTGGCAGATATAGTCGCAGTTAGTGCAATGGGTAAAGGACCTGAGAGCAGGTTGCACATAGCTGCGGCAGATGAACTTGCAGAAGGTAGTACAGTTGATGCGAGTATTGCGAACTTCAGTCGCGATGTGCGTGTGTTTGGAATTAATGCTACGGCGGGTTCCAACACCGCCTCAGACATGTTCAAATCTATTGAACAGGCTTATCGTGAATTTAGAGAAGGCAACCTCGAAGACCAGGAGGTGTTGCGCTCAGTGGTGCCATTTGTGAACAGCTTGCGAAGCAATGATAAAAAGGTAGATCTGCTTGCCTATGGTTTAGGGCAGCTGCTGCTGGATGATTTGCCAAAAGATATGCTTCTTTCAGTAATGCAGGATTCTCTGTCACTTAAAGCTTTCGACATAAACCAAAGAATAATGGATCGTTATCCTGAATGGGAAGATATGGTCAAAGTTATCGTAAGTAGCAACAAAGATACAATAGAGGCTGATTGCGTTGTTAGCCGTCTCGAAGAGTTGTCACGGTGTGAACGATAAAGGGTATATATTGGTGCCAGATGCACAACACAGTTTTGCGTCATAAGTGCGGACTGGTTACTAATTGACCGCGATTAAAAGATTGGTGTATTCCCGTTAACCGGAGTTACCCACTTCTTCGATAATGATGCTGGTTATAGTTTGCATATCTGATTCTTCAAAGGTGAGTGGCAGGCGCATGTCAAATGTACGATTGAGAATCTTAAGGGTTTGAGGGAGTTCCGGTGTGTCACCCAGGTAGCGCCAGCTGTCGTAACGGCTGGTAAACCCGTGTGGGTCTTTGTTACCGAACCATTTAAGTTCAACTCCACGAGCAGCGCAGCGGCTAATAAAGTCATCAACATTTGCAAGCTGATCTACCCGGAACTGAATGCTGCTGCCAACATAGGATTCCTGCTCAGGTCTTTGCGAGAGAGTGATTGAGTTGTTTTTTCCAAGCGCGGCTTCAGCTGCTGTGTAGAGTCTATTCCAGCGCTGGCAGCTTTGATCCAGTGACTTTAGTTGTTCCCTGAGTATTGCAGCCCGCAGGTTATCCATGCGGCCACTGTAGTTTGGTGTGTCGAGCTTTATATCTTCGAACACGGATAGATCAGGTACTGTGCCGTGTCTGTCATACAGCATGTACGACCCTGAATGAATGATAGCTTTGGCCATAACTTCTTCATCATCGGTGGTAAGCAGGCCGCCTTCGCCGCTGTTAATGTGCTTATAGGTCTGAGTGCTAAAACAGGCAGCACGGCCGAAGCTGCCGGATGGTTTGCCATTCCAGAATGCTCCCATGGTGTGGGCACAGTCTTCTATAAGCGAAACGTTATATTTGCGGCACAATTGCACCACGGCATCCATATCTGCGAGATGGCCCCGCATATGTGACATCAGAAAGAACTTACTGTTACTGCTTTGCATTATCTGTTCAAGGTGGGAAAGATCGACACAGTAGTTGTCGTCGATTTCTACCAGGACGGCTTTGCAACCTGCATTGTCGATTGCACCTGGCACCGGGGCCAGAGTAAAAGCATTGGTGATAATGGTATCGCCCGGCATTGCTCCGCAGGCTTTTAACGCGATGTGTATTGCGTAACCACCGGATGCGCAAGCCAGACAAAAATTTACACCTAGTGAGCCTGCGAACTCTTGTTCCAGCAATGCAACTTCTGACTCTTCACCCGGTGCAGTATTGTAACGGTGCAGCTTGCCGGTCCGCATGACCTGAACGGCTTTGGCAATGGCAGCTTCTGATATCGGTTCCTGTTGGGTGAAAGATTTTTCGAAAGTGGTTGACATCAATCAGTCCTGCCGCAGGATGGGAAATTAATTTATCGCAGATACTGCGCAAATCGGGATGGCACAGTTTATTACATTGCTTGCGTTGAGGGGTGCTCTACTTCAACATACGTATAGTTATCGCCGCGTTTGGCGTTCATTAATTTAACGAGGACAGAAAATGAGCTTGATGGGAACATTGGCAAAAGTTGCCGTAGGTGCGATGGTCGCTAAGGGTGTTAGCGGTGCAATGCGCGGCGGCGGTGCCGGTGGTGGTCTGGGAGGACTGCTGGGTGGCGCACTAGGCAAAGCAGGTGGCGCCGGAGGTCTGGGTGGATTGCTCGGTGGCCAGCAGGGCGGTCAACAACAAGGTGGTGGGCTTGCCGGTGGTTTGGGCGGTCTGCTCAGCGGGCAGGCTGGTGGTCAGACTGGTGCCGCTGCTGGCGGTCTCGGTGGTTTGCTCGAATCTCTGGGCGGTGCTCAGGGCGGTGTGCAGGGTGGTCAGGCGGAACAGGCACCACAGCAGGGTGGGTTCGGTGATTTGTTCAACAACGCATTGGCAGGGCAGGAGCCACAGCCGGATCCGGCTGCTGAACAACAAGCGGAAGTTATGCTTCGTGCCATGCTGATGGCAGCGCGCGCCGATGGCCAGATTGATGCGGCAGAGCAGGAAAAAATTACCGGTAATCTGGGTGAGATTGGTGAAGAAGAAGCGAACTTCATCCGTAATGAAATGGCGAACCCTACCAGCCTTGAAGCATTCATTCCCACCATACCGCAGGGCATGGAGCAACAGGTCTACCTGATGTCTCTGCTGGCCATCGACCTCGACACACAGGAAGAGGCGCAGTATCTGGATAAGCTTGCCAAGGGTCTTAATATAGATCAGGCAACCAGTAATGCGATTCACGCGAAACTGGGTGCCCCGGCGCTTTACGGGTAGGCACTTTAGGGCCAGACGATTTACAGCGAGACGCTTCACCGGTTGTCATTGGCAGTTAACCGGCTGCTGGTAAAGAGCGCTGCAAATTATTCAAAGCCCGCAACACATTGTTGCGGGCTTTTTTGTGGCTACTGAGTGCAAACGACTGCGCCTTCGTTGGCAGTAAAAATCAGTCGAGGCTTTCTATGCGATCGAGTGGATGGGATGAGTCAGTCCTGAGATAAGCCTGCCTTTCGGCGGATGTCCTTATCACGCAGTGAAACTTCAGTTCCTGCATACTCTGATGCACCTTCGGCATAAAGCCAGGCAACAGCCCTGGCAGGCCATTCAGCGTCTATGTGGTCGGAGACTTCCATTTGGCTCACCGGGTTTATACCGGATGCTTTTATCAAAACCTGCATGTCGGTGGCTACAGTTCCGGGGCTCAGGCTGACAACATTAACTCCTGACGCTGCGGCTTCTTTATGGGCACAAAGCGTTAACATGTGGGCTGCAGCTTTTGATGCACAGTAGTGGCTCCATCCTTCAAGCGCAGTATGTGCTGCCCCCGAGCCTACCGTGATTATCGTGCCGGACTGCTGGGCCATCATAATTGGTAATGCGGCACGCATTCCGTGATACACACCATTGAAGTTTATTGATGCTGCGTGACTCCAGGCGGCGGGGTCGGATGTTGCGATATGACCGATCGGCTCAATAACCCCAGCGTTATTGATCAGTCCGTCGAGTCTGCCAAAGGTCGATTCACAGTGTGAAATCAAACCCTGCACATCTTTGTATTTACTGACATCACAGGTAACAGCCTCAGCTTCACCACCGCGATTCCTGATCTCCTGGGCGTTATGCTTAATTTCGTTTTCGTTGCGTGCAGCGAGAATGACAGACGCACCTCGCTGTGAAAGCTCCATAGCTGTGGCGGCACCAATGCCACGACTGGCACCGGTAACGATAATCGCTTTTCCAATGAGGCTCGGCATATTTGTTCATTTCCGTTGTTATCTGATTCTGTAATTTCGATTATACACCTCCCTTATTTGCTATTTTTGCCAGATCAATACAGAATACGGCCCGTTTTGTGCGGCGTAAAAACCGTAAATATCCCCCATAAGATCGAAGGTTCAGGATCAATGAAAATCGATGCGATTCCCGTTGGCAATAATCCACCTGAGGATATCAACGTGATCATCGAGGTGCCGATTGGTGGCGAGCCAATCAAGTACGAGCTCGATAAAGCCTCTGGCGCCTTGTTTGTCGACCGCTTTCTCTACACGCCGATGCGCTATCCCGGTAATTATGGCTTCGTGCCGCATACGCTGTCTGATGATGGCGATCCGATTGATGTGCTGATCTGCAATACCAGACCGCTGGTGCCGGGTGCGGTGATGAACTGCCGGCCAGTAGGTGTGCTGGTGATGGAAGACGATGGTGGTCAGGACGAGAAGATTGTTGCAGTACCGTCCGATAGTATTTCGCAGCGCTATGTGCATATCCGCAACTACACTGATTTGCCTGACATCACTCAAAATCAGGTGCAACATTTCTTTGAGCACTATAAAGATCTTGAGGATGGCAAGTGGGTGCGCATTGATGGCTGGCGCGACAGTGCGACTGCGAGACGAATGATTCAGGAAGCAATGCAGCGACTTGAAAAACAGAAAGCTGCCTGATCACTAACAGATATCGTTAAGACGTGTAGTTGAGCCAGATTTGCATATTCGGCAGGTGAGCCTGGGTCGCAGGTATCCAGTCTGTTTATGCAATTCGGGCAAATATGCGCTAAACAAAGTATCGTCCGGATGCTTGAAGTTTATTAAACAGTTCTCCTTTTACCTGTCTGTCAATGTCGAACATTGTCACAGCACAGGTTTTGCACGTCCGCCGTACAGATGTGCGTGATTACCCGTATGAATTTAATGAATAATGTGCCGTTGCCCTAAAGATAAACTCCGCACTCGCGGAGCATTCTTTGCCGGGCAATTGTATGCAATCTCGTTTTTCGTTTTTCAGGGTTTCAGGTCTGCGATCACTCTGCGTGCTGGCAATTTTCACTTTGTCTGCCTGTTCCGGTGATGGTGATTCTGGCTTTGTAGACGAAGAGTCAGCATCGCAGGATATTGAGTTCGGTGATGAATATTGGGCCGAGCAGGCGCTCGGTTTTGACGAGTTTGTGCCTGAGCCAGATATTGGTGCTGCGGTTGATGCGAGTGAATACGTCAATATCGGGCGCTGGGGTGAGCTAATAGATTGGCCGGAAATTGCAGTTGGTGCAGCCAATATGACTGATGGTCGTATTGTTACGTGGGCGTCAGAGGTGGATGACTTCTTTGGTGCTGCCACCGAAGTTACCTCGGCCTCTATATATGACCCGCTGACTGGCGTTTTCGAGGATGCTGGTTACTCGGGACATAATATGTTTTGTGCCGGAACATCCATGCTCCCTGACGGGCGGGTTTTTCTGGCAGGTGGGGGAGTTTCGGTCTCGACGGTTAGTGTGTTTGAGGACAACCGCTTTCGCGAGATTGAATCAATGGCGATGTCACGCTGGTACCCAACCAGCACGACGCTCGCGTCCGGTCAGGTGCTAACTTCACTGGGCACCACGGCTTCCGGTAATTCCGAGTTGTGGACCGATGGCTACGGCTGGCAGATGCTCGACGATGTCGATCTAAAGTCTGCACTTGAGTTTCCATACTCCTACAACGACTGGTATCCGGCGTTGAATGTGGCACCCGATGGCAGTTTGTTTCATCCGGGTCCGAACAACGAAATGTTTTCGATAAATCTGGATCAGGATATCGCCTACACCGATTATGGACCACGTGAGATCGGAGGCCACGATCGTCTCTATAACACCACAGTGATGTATGACATTGGCAAGATGCTGGTCGCAGGTGGTGGGCAGTTAAACGCGCAAACAACCGCTCTGACAATAGACTTAAACGGTGCAACACCGGTTGTTGAAAGTACAGATCCCATGTCGCATGCGCGCACCATGCAAAACAGCATCGTTCTGCCAAATGGAGAAGTGCTGGTGATTGGTGGCAACTCCAGCGGCAGACAGTTCAGTGATGACGGCTCAGTGTTAGTTCCCGAGATCTGGAGTCCTGTGACAAAACAATGGCGTGAAGTAGCAGCTCATCAGGCACCACGCAACTACCACTCAACTGCCTTGTTAATGCAGGATGGCAGAGTGATTTCAATGGGTGGCGGTTTGTGTGGCGGATGCAGAACCAATCATCAAAATGGTGAAGTTTTTGAACCCCCGTATTTGTTTGATGCTGTTGGTGAATTGGCAGCAAGGCCCCTCATTAGTGATGCACCGTTAGTTGCTAAAGCGGGTGATGCTCTGACGCTAATCGGTTCTGATGACATGGTGAAGTTCAATATGGTGCGTCTGGTCGCAGTAACTCATCACCACGCAACAGATCAGCGTTTGGTGCCTGTGCCCTTTAATAAAATAGCGCCGGGAAATTACGAGCTGCAGCTCAATGCCAACCCGCATATTTTGATTCCCGGGTATTACTGGATCTTTGGTCTTGACCAGAATGGGGTGCCCTCTGCCGGACATCAGATAAAAGTGGAGGTGACATCCGATGTTGTTGAGATGCCAGCTGCCACAGAGTCAAATATTAACTATGAGTACTACGAAGGTTTTTGGCAGGAACTACCGGACTTTGCATCACTGACACCTGTTGCAACCGGGACTCAGTCTAACTTTTCGCTAAACAATAGAGAGCGTAACGGCGCTTACGGGTTTGTATTCACAGGCTCGATCAATGTACCAGCTGACGGTATCTATACATTTTATCTGTCATCTGATGATGGTAGTCGATTGAGCATCGACGGTAATGTTGTGTTGAATCATGATGGTCAGCATGACTTTGAAGAAGAAGCTGCCGGTGCAACCTTTCTTGCTGCCGGTAGCCACACCATCAGGCTTGAGTACTTTGAAAATACTGCTGCTGATGGTTTGTTGTTGTCATGGTCATCGGCGGACATGACAAAAAGACCAGTGACTAAATTTGATCTCGGAAGTGAGGTTATAGAGTCATCTCAAATCATTACACCAGACCCTTTGCTTCCTGTGGTCGCTGATGAGCCCTTGGTGAGTTACAGTTACTACGAAGGGGACTGGAACAACCTGCCGTTGTTTGATGAGTTGCAGCCTGTAAAAACGGGCATGATCAAAAACTTTTCTCTGTCGCCAAGAGAACGAAATAATTTCTATGCGTTTCGCTTTAGCAGCAGAATCTCGGTCGACGTAGCAGGGGCATATACGTTTTATTCAAGTTCTGATGACGGCAGTCGTTTGTATGTCGACAATCAGCTGGTGGTAGACAATGACGGTTTGCACCCGAAAATTGAAAAGGACGGCGTAATAACACTGACCTCCGGTGAGCATGATGTACGGGTTGAATATTTTGAGAAAAACGGTGGAGATGCACTGGAAGTGCATTGGAGTGGTCCGGGAAAAAATAAAGAACTGATACCGGACTCAGTCTTTGTAGAGCAATCGGTTGTTGTAAATCAGGCGACCAGTCTGCCGATCGATAAAATGCCTATAGATAAAATTAAGTATGAGTTATTCAAAGGTCTGTATACCTCCCTGGGCGCATTAAGTGGTTTGGTGCCTGATGTCACCGGTGCCACCGATGCATTCGATTTGTCCGTGGCGTCCGGGACCAATCTATATGGCTTGCGTTATAGCGGCAGGTTGCAAATAGATACCGCAGATAGCTATACATTCAAGCTGGCATCCGATGACGGGGCAAGGCTTATTATCAATGGCGGCGAGGTTATTAATAACGATGGGCAACATCCGGTCATTGAAAAGACCGGTATGATTTTTTTATCGCCGGGCTTGCATGATGTTGTTGTTGAATACTTTCAATCTGGTGGTGGCGCGGCATTGCAATTGGAATGGGCGGCGAGCGGGCAGGTGGCATCTGCTATTCCCGCGTCAGTATTGTTTTCGCCAGCGGCCACCGCAAGCGACGTAGTCGCCGCAACCCAAACGGCTGGATATGCTGTTGCCCCGGTCTGGGATTACGATCTCTATTATGGCCTTTGGAGTAATCTTCCGGATTTCACCACTTTGACCCCAGCGGAAAGCGCAGTAACTTCTGCGCTCGATCTCAGCGTATCTCCGGTGAACAATAATTTTGCTGTCAGGTTTATCGGAACCATCGAACTGGCTGAAGCCGGTGAATACACCTTCTACGTATCTTCAGACGACGGGAGTCGTGTATCTATCGATGGCCAGCTTGTTGTAGACAACGACGGACTGCATCCGTTAACAGAGAGGCAGGCTCAGGTAACGCTCGCAGCTGGCGTACATAATATTGAGCTGGCATTCTTTCAGGGCTTTGGTGGTCAGAGCTTTACACCTTCCTGGTCCGGCCCGGGCTTTAGTAAAACAGCGCTCGTACCGGGAGCCAGATCTGGAGACATTCAGCCGGACACCACGTCAGGTACATTGTTGTCGCCACAGCTTGCAACCAAATACTATGCGGGTGCATGGTCTGAACTGCCAGACTTCAGTGCCTTGCAGTCCTTACAGAATGGTGTCGCGAGCAACTTTCTGTTACCGGAAGGTACGGTCGGAAATCAATACGGGGTGCAGTTTGCCGGTCGGATCAACGTAGAAATTGCCGGTGACTATACTTTTTACGTGAGGTCCAATGATGGCAGCAAGCTCACTGTAGCGGGCCAGCTGGTGGTTGATAACGACGGCCGTCACGGTGCTATTGAGAGGCAGGGTAATGTTACCCTGCAAGCTGGATTTCATCCGATATTCCTCGATTATTTCCAGAACGGCGGCAGTGAGGCATTGCAGGTATTTTGGTCCGGTCCCGGATTCAGTAAGAAGCTGGTTCCAGACAACGTGCTATTTCAGCCATGAAGTCTCAATGATGTTTCATTTTTGATACAAAATGTATCTGATATAGACATAAATTCTGTCCAAAAATGAGAATATCTGTTGGTGTTAACCAATTCACGGTAAAATTCTGCTGACAGCGCGAGCATGAAGCGCACACTAAGCAGGGTAGAAGCAGTTTTGATCAAGCAAGCGTTCCTCGCGCTCTTTTGCGCGATGTGTTGCACATTCGTGCACGCCGGGACAGAAGAATCCATTAAGAAACCTGTTGTTTATCTGACGTTTGATGATGGGCCGTCTGCAGATGATGTTACTGATCGCATTCTGGCGGTCCTCGACCGTCATGATGCAAAGGCAACCTTTTTCGTTACCGGTGGGCGCGTGCGCGCCAATCCGGAAAAGGTCATAAGAATCCTTGCGGCAGGCCATGGGCTGGGTAATCACACTCATTCCCACGGCAATCTGACTTTGATGGCTGACCAGCAAGTGTCAAACGAGTTAAATGTCACTAACGTTTATGTTCGTAGTGCAGGTGGGCCTCGCTTGAGTTGCTTTCGTGCCCCGTTCGGAATCACCGACCCGAGAGTTAATGGCGTTGCAAAGCGTATCGGGTTGCAGTCAGTTGGTTGGACTATCGATACTCGTGACTGGGATCCTTACATGGATAAAGACTACCTTGCCATGCAACTTGACAGCAGTCGTCATGAATCGGTGGTGTTAATGCACGATGGTCCTAACTTGAGGTGGCGGACACTTCAGGTGTTCTCAAACTGGATGGACGATAACGCCCGGCGCTATGACTTTAAAGCTTTGCCGGAGTGCATGCAGCCTCTGCCGGCAAGCTTTGCAAGTCTGGAGTTAGAAATGCCGGTGTATACCCGGGAGAAGGTGGCAGAGACCATACCTGAATTAATTGCGAAGATACGAAACTATGATATTTCGCTGGAGCCAGAAGTGGTTGCGCAGATTAGCAGTGATTTAAGCGCTCAGGCCAGGCGATAGGGTAACGGCGACTTAATAACCAAGCTGGTGTCACTGCTAGTGGTTATTATTGCCAGCTGTTATTTTTCAGTATTATCAGCTTTGCTCTTAAGGTTCTCCATGCTGTCTTGCACCATTTGCGTCTCTGTCTCAGTCAGTGTTTTATAGCCTCTCAGGTAAGGCCATCCATAGCCCCATCTGAAAGGTGTTGGTAAATAGGGTGTGCCACCAACACGTACGCCGGCAAGCATCAATTTGGCAATTTCAGGCTGACCGGTTTGTGCCACACAACTACGCAAATCCTGATCTGCCTTTAAGCGCTCGGCATAACTTCCTCCCTGCCAATAAGCTGAATCGTGTGCGGTGCAACAAGATAGCCACAAGGTTTTTGTCGCAGGAGTGCCATCTGGAAATGAACTGCAACCGTCACTGGTAAACGGTTGGAGTTCTTGTGCGCAACCCGTAATTAAAAGCAAACAAGCGATGAGTGTTGCAGTGGCTGTTGGTAAATTCATAAGTAGCTGGCATCAGTTGTTTGAATGAAGAAATGGTTTGCAGGTCAGTCTTTTTTGGTTTTACTGTAGTCGCGATTGTTCGTGCTGTTTTGAGTTTTTCTGGTGCTTGAAGGATTTTTTATATTCTGTTTTTTAGCATTGGATATTTTTTTACGCAGAAGTTGAGCGGTAACAACCTGGCGTCTGCCCATGGTCCACTTTCTATGCATATACCATTTTTGTTGGAATTTGGCAGGTACCAGGAATTTCCATATTGCACTGAGCAGATGAGTAATGCCGGAGCGATTCAGCGTTTTCAGTAGCAAGCCCTTGAGCCACTTTAGTATTGATTGCGGAATTATCAAAAGCGCAATAATTACATAAGAACTGCTCGCGGTTGCGAACAATATGCCAAGCGCAATGGCAGTGCGAAGCCACAGCGGGGATTCGAGATAGAGTTGAATAATTCTCAGTGAAGTTCTCGAAATTGAAGATTTCAGAGATCGCAGTTTGTGACGCCATGGCTTGTGTGAGAGAACTGCGAAGCGCGTAGAAGCTCTAATCAGGAGTTGCTTGATTTTCAGGAACAGAGAATTTTTGAACAGCAATACCAAAAATTTTGGAGTCAGCAGCTTAACCCAGCTTTTCAGTGTTGCGGACAGGCCGATAAAAAGTGGCAGCAGTAAGGTGCGCTGGTAATAGGTGATTGCGATTACAACAACGACGAATAAAATACCCAGCAGCGTGAGAAACAACTTACTGGCTGGGGGTTGCTTACTCAGTGTAATTCAACAGTTCAGAGGTGAATGGTGTTGTGTCGCACTACCAGCGCCCGACGCAGCAATTGAGTCGGGCAATAGAATTGTAGTGGCAAGCCTGCTATTCCGCTGGCTATTCCGCTATTGGGTCTACTGGCTGCTCCCGTGGCTTTTTTACTACTCGCGTGTATCTCCACGTTGCTCAACAGCGTGATCATAGACATTGCCAGAAATTTAAGTAATAAGCTTGCAAGCTTATTAACTAACAGCTCTTCCAGTTAGGTGCGCGCTTTTCTGCAAATGCAGTAGCGCCTTCTTTTCCGTCTTCGCTGTTAAATACTGTTTTAATCTGTGATTGCTGGTACGCCCAGAATTCCTCTTCGGTACGACCTTGCATTTCACATAGTAGTTGTTTTGAAGCTATTAGCCCCAGTGGTGCGTTCTTTGAGATTTTTTGCGCGAGCTCGATTGCTGTGTTTAAGGCTTCGCCTTTATCTGCAAGTTCAGCCACCATGCCCAGCTCATAAGCTTCTTCTGCACTAATAGGTGCGCCGGTCAGTGCCATCTTCATTGCTCGACCATAGGGTAGTACTCGCGGTAGACGCAATAGAGCGCCCGCTGCTGCGAATAATCCAACAGTTACTTCAGGTATGCCGAATTTTGCACCTTTGGCAGCGACGATCAGATCAGCAGATAGTGCTACTTCAAGACCGCCCGCCAGAGCGAATCCCTCAACCGCGCAAACTAATGGTTTTTTCGAGGCTCGCTCGGTGATGCCACCAAAACCGCGATCCCCGACCATTGGCATGCCCTTGCTGACAAACTCTTTCAGATCCATGCCTGCGCAAAAGCCGCGTCCGGCACCGGTTAAAACACCCACGCTCACGTCTTTGTTCTGGTCGAGTTCGTCGAGGCTTGCGGCCAATAGCTCTGCCAGTTCCAGATTAATTGCATTCATTGCATCCGGACGATTGAGGGTGATGATCATTATCCCGTCACGTATCTCGGTGGTGACTTCGTTCGCCATGGAGTTTGCTCCGATTGTTCTGTTGTTCAGACTGGCCGGGTGGCGTCTGGTTTGTAATTTGCGATTGGTGATTTTACAGCGGCTAAGTGTTGCACGCAGAAAGTCTGTCCGCAAGCGTATACATAATTGTGCTTTTGCGTTAAAACTCAGCGCAGTGTTGTGCCATTGACTCATAGTACGGCCAACATTGATCGGCAATCAGCTGTTGGTTTTTGTCGAGCTCTATTGTCTGTTGCTCTCTCGGTGCGCCGAAACCGGTTGAAGCTTCGACACTATGGTACCAATAGGGTGCCCACACACCATCGGACTCTCTTTTGCCTGCTGGCCACTGCAGCATTGCTTCATCGAATTGAATTGCACAGTGATCGCAAATAAATTGCAGTGCCTGTGCTGGTTTTTTTAACAGATTTACTGAGTCAATGACCAGAGGGGCTGTGCCCAGGGTTTCTTTCACTGCACTGAAAAGCCGTGCTTGTTGTATAAAACCAAGATCCGATGCGTTGAGATCGGGTCGCGATTTAGAGTATGAAGCGACTACAGCATCCGGTGCACGGATAAGAAATATATTTTTAAGTTCAATGAGCCATTCCAGCGTTATGTGTGGCAAAACATGCTGTGTCATGTGCTTTTGATAGTGTATCGAACAACCCGGTTTTGAGCTGGTGATGCAATCGTTTATTACTTCCCGCCAGTCTGTTGGCTGACTGGCCAGTATTTCCTGTTGTCCCGGGTGTGTGATCGAAGTGTTTGCCAGATAGTGTGCATAAAACGGCTCGTCAGTTACAAATGTATCGGGGCGATTCTCCCACGCACGCATCATGGCAGTAGAAATATTGCGCGGCCCCGACCACGCTGCAATGCGAAGTGGTGCAGAGGTCATGACTACTTAGATAGTGCAGCGAATGACTCACTGGCAGCTGTAACCGTGTTATCTATGTCCTCGTCACTATGAGCGGTTGATATAAATCCTGCCTCGTATGACGAAGGTGCCAGATAGACACCACGTGACAGCATTTGGTGAAAGAAGGTTTTGAACCTTTCAGCATCACAGGCTGTGACATGATCAAAGCGAGAGATTTTGTCTCTGTCTGTAAAAAATAAGCCGAACATACCGCCAACAATATTATGTGACAGTGCAATTCCATTTTCAGTTGCAGCATTTTGCAAACCTTCTACCAATCGCTGCGCTTTTTGCCCCAGTGTTTCGTAGAAACCATCTGCACTTATAATCTTCAGTGTGGCAAGTCCGGCTGCCATAGCGACCGGATTGCCGGATAAAGTACCTGCCTGGTAAACCGGGCCGAGTGGTGCCAGATGATGCATGATGTCTTCTCGCCCGCCAAACGCCCCGACTGGCATGCCGCCGCCAATAATTTTACCGAGTGTGGTTAAGTCCGGGGTAACACCATAGAGGGATTGTGCTCCACCCTTGGCTACTCTGAAGCCTGTCATTACTTCATCAAAAATCAGTACCGAGCTATTTTCATCGCACAAGCTTCTTAAGCTTTGGAGAAAACCTGGCTCAGGCGGTATGCAATTCATGTTACCCGCGACTGGTTCAACAATGATGCAGGCGATTTGGTCTTTATATTTTGCAAAAAGATCACGCACGCTTTGTTCGTCGTTAAACGAGGCGGTTAATGTATGCTCCGCGAATGAAGCGGGTACGCCAGGCGAGCTTGGTACGCCCAGCGTCAATGCACCGGATCCTGCATTGACCAATAGGCAATCTGAGTGACCGTGGTAGCAACCTTCAAATTTTATGATTTTATCTCGCCCGGTAAAACCGCGGGCCAGACGGATGGCACTCATGGTTGCTTCAGTGCCCGAGCTGCACATGCGCACCATATCCATTGACGGAATAAGTTCGCAAACTGTTTGCGCCATTGTTGTTTCGATTTCAGTTGGTGCGCCATAGCTTAGGCCTGACTGTACTGCCTTCATCACAGCATTGATGACTTCAGGGTGTGAGTGTCCTGCCACCATTGGCCCCCACGAACCGATGTAGTCAATGAATTGCTTGTTGTCGCTATCATAGAGGTAGGCACCTTCAGCGCGACTGATAAATAGCGGCGTGCCGCCGACACTTTTGAAAGCGCGGACTGGTGAGTTAACTCCACCGGGGATGTATTGTTTCGCGCTGGTAAAAAGTTCGTCAGAGTGGGCCAAGTCAATGCTCCGGTAGTTTTATTGATAATTCGTTGTAGTGCTTTTTGTTAAGTGCAGGAATAGCGTTTGGCAAGGTTGCGACATCTGATACACGTGAGCCGTACGCCCTGGTTCATGGATGAGCACTAATCGCACTGGATACAGGTAATACACATAATACCGCGAGGTTGAGGTTTTGGCATCAAACTGTTTTTCGAGGGCTACTGCTTATGGAATTAAAGAAATACATGTGCGTCGTTTGCGGCTGGATTTACGATGAGAAGCTTGGCGCACCGCAGGAAGGACTGGCTGCTGGTACACGCTGGGCGGATGTTCCGGACGACTGGGTATGTCCCGACTGTGGTGCCGGGCGCGACGATTTTGACATGATAGAGCTCGAGTAGCACACCCGCTGAAAGATACTTGTCAATTCGAGTAGTGGTTGTCAGTGCTCTGGAATGCTTCTTGTTGTTTTTGTTCAGATATTCCGCCTTATTTTCGCGCCTTGCCGGTTCCCGGGTATTGCCGAAAGCGCACAGATTCTCAACCATGACGGAACTCCATGGTCGGATCCGGGCTTATTCGGGCGGTTCGTGAATCAGTTCGAGATAAACCATGTCACAGTACACCTCCTTTTATAAATTCATATCAGAAGAACAACGCGAGCGGCCGTTCTCCGGCGGCAAACTGACCGGCTTATTGCTTGAGGTCCTGTCGGCTTGTAAAAAAATAGCGTTTCTCACCGGGCAGGGCCAGCTTGCAGGTCAGGCAATGGGCTCTGCGGATTCCGAAAACGTGCAGGGTGAGCAGCAAAAAAAGCTCGACATTCTGTCCAACGAACTTTTTATTGAATCAACCCAATGGTGTGGCTATCTGGCAGGCATGGCATCAGAAGAGATGGACAATAGCCTTCCAGTGCCGGATATCTATCCGCGTGGAAACTACTTGATCACTTTTGATCCTCTTGATGGCAGCTCCAACATAGACATCAATGTATCAGTGGGTACGATCTTTTCGATTCTTGAACTACCCCCGGGAGTAAAAAAACCGGTAGATGGCGACTATTTGCAGCAGGGTATAAAGCAGGTTTGCGCGGGCTATTGCCTCTATGGCACTTCAACGATGCTGGTGCTGACAACTGGCAACGGGGTAAATGGCTTTACGCTTGATCCGGGCACTGGAGATTTTTTTCTTACGATGCCAAATATCAGATTGCCCGAAGAAACCAATGAGTATTCTATTAATCAGTCTTACAGTCGCCATTGGGAGCCACCGGTTAAAAGGTATATTGATGAGTGTCTGGCGGGAGAAGAGGGGCCCCTTGGCAGGAACTACAACATGCGCTGGGTCGCTTCAATGGTGGCCGATGTCCATCGTTTGTTATGCCGCGGTGGCATCTTTATGTATCCGATGGATGCACGCCTGGCTGCCAAAGGTGACGCTGGTAAGCTTCGCCTGCTGTATGAGGCTAACCCGATGAGCTTTATTGTCGAGCAGGCGGGTGGTATGGCCAGTACCGGTCGTCAGCGAATTATGGAGATACAGCCTGATCAGCTGCATCAGCGGGTGCCGGTTATTATGGGATCGAAGACAGAAGTAGAGCGCGTCGTTGGGTATCATCAGGATCAGGCAGCAAATGAAACAAAGATGTCGGCAGGCGGACATGGTTAGGGGTCTGCGCGGAAGAAGCTCTGCTACTGCGAACGCGCCATAGCAGTGCGCCTTTTTTATAACCTTAAGGATCGATCATTTTCGTTACGTATGCCTTTCCTGTGTTTGATAGGCTAAGTGCCTCAAATGATCGTTCCATTAAGGATCACTAACAATGACTCAACCGTTCTGGGAAACCAAATCTCTGCAAGAGATGACAACAGCAGAATGGGAATCGCTTTGCGATGGATGCGGGCGTTGTTGCCTGCACAAGATACAAATCGAGCATGATGACGAGCAGGAACAGTTCGACCATGAGTACGAACATGAACCCAAACATGAACATATGGTTAGGTATACACGGGTGGCGTGCCGTTTGCTTGACGTTAATAGTTGCCGATGTACAAATTATTGGCGCCGCAAAGAGATAGTACCTGAGTGTGTCAGCCTTAACCCTGACAACCTTAAGGAATTCACCTGGTTACCTGACAGCTGCGCCTATAAACGCGTCGCACAGAATCGCGGTCTGGCTGACTGGCATCCTTTAGTTTCAGGTACAAACGATTCAGTGCATGAAGCAGGCATCTCGGTTGCCGGCTTTGCTATAAGTGAAAATAATGTTCACCCTGACGATTTTCTGTCACTGGTTATAGAAAATCTTGCCGATTAAAAATAGAGTACTGCTGTTTTATTTAAGTCGTTCCGATGTACACTGTTGTGACAATAAAAACATAAGCACACTATGCTTAACATGGCCGATTGGTTAGTTGCTGTTAGAGCTCTACCAGAATAATCGGATTTACTTTACCCCGTTGGAGTTATGCTACATGACAGCCGCCCTTGATACTCAGGATCGCAGACGTGATCTGGGTGAAACCATTGAAGCTTTGCGAGAGCAAAGACAAAACACTCTTAGCACATTTTGCAGCATGACCGGGGTCAGTAATCCTGACCAGGTGTCTGGCGATCTGGCAGATATTGCTCCTGCGGCTCTGCAAGAGTTTCTAAATCACATGGTCGACTACCTTGCGATGGGTCACTTCACTATCTATCAACGTATTGTCGATGGTAAAGAGCGTCGTGGTGCGGTAAAGGATGCGGCACAGCGTGTCTACGCCAGTATCGGAGCAACTACCGACGTGATGGTTGATTTTAATGATAAGTATGAGCACTTCGACGGTGCGGACAGCGATCAGGCATCCTTGAAAGAAGATCTTTCGAAGCTTGGTGAGATGCTTGCCATCCGAGGTGATTTTGAGGATGAGCTGCTCGAAGCACTCTCTTCGTAAGCTGACTTTATCCGGTAATGGTCTGTGTGCTATTGGGTATGCAGACTCATTGTTTTGCCAGCTGGTCCTTGAGCCGCCGTTTATCGCAACCTATGGTCGTACCAGGTTGTTTCTGCAGGTGGTCCATTGCTGGTGAACGAACAAGACTACAATACTGCACGGCAGTATTTGCAAGAGCACAACGTGCTTTGTTTGGCTACATCAGCAGATGATAAACCGTGGGTAGCACCGGTTTTCTATTCTGTTCTGGCTGACAAGCTTGTTTTTCTCTCCTCCGCTCACTCTCTGCATTGCAGAAATATTGCTTCTAACCCGCAGATTTCTGCTTCTGTGCAGGAAGATTACAGCGACTGGACCGAAATAAAAGGCATTCAACTCTACGGGTGTGTGAATGGCGTTGATAATGCTAACAAGGAGGCCGTTATTCACGCTTATTCCAGGAAGTTTCCGGTTGCCGGTTCTGATGCACCCCCGGAAATTGAAAAAGCGCTCGATAAAATAAACTGGTTTGAGATTAGTGTCCAAAAGCTCTTATTTATAGATAATTCAAAAGGGCTCGGGTATCGAATTGAACTTGATCCGGTGCATCTTTTCTCAATTTAGAATGTCAGACGTTAGAGTGTTCAGTATAAATTTGGATATTATGTAACGCATCGTTCGCGGGAGTACTTTCTTTGATTCGATCTTACTTAGCAGTGTTTTTGGTTTGTCTCTCTGTTGCTGTCATCGCAGACGAACGTATGGATATCGGTATTTTTTCCAATGGCAGTCTGGATGGATGGAAGACTAAATCATTTGTTGGTGAAACTGATTATTCCATTATCAAAGAAAACGGGCGATCGGTATTGCTTGCTAACAGCGTCGGCAGTGCCTCTGTTCTCGGGCGAAAAATAAAAATTGATCTGACTAAAACTCCCTACGTTAACTGGAGCTGGAAGGTGGAACGTGGGTTGCCGAAAATGGATGAAACCACAAAGGGTGGTGACGACTTTGCTGCACGGCTGTATTTTGTAAAGTCCGGTGGCTTTGCTATCTGGAATACCAAAGCGCTAAATTATGTTTGGGCCAGCAGCCAGTTGCGAGATACCAGCTGGCCCAACGCGTTCGAGCCGAAGAATTCTATTATGCACGCGGTCCGGGGAAGCTGGGATCCGACGGGTGAATGGAAGCAGGAAAAAAGAAATGTTCGCGAAGATTTTAAAAAAAGCTTCGGCACAGACATTAAGTCTATTAATGGTGTTGCAATCATGACTGATACAGATAATACCGGCTTACGTGCCCGTGCCGTGTATGGCGATATCTTTTTTACTGCTAATTAATCCCGCCATCAAAGTCGCACAGACAATGCCGTCACACCGCACCGTTCATATCAATGTCTTCACCCCAGCGTTTTAAGTTGCCACAGTCAATGTCAAACAGATCGAGAGATCTTGCGACTATTTGCGTAACCATCTCATCAATGCTTTCAGGGTTAGTATAAAATGCGGGTACTGGCGGGGAGACAATAGCGCCCATTTCTGTCACAGCCAACGCGTGTTTAAGATGGCCGGCGTGCAGAGGAGACTCACGTAACATCAGCACTAAGCGACGGCGTTCTTTTAGCACAACATCCGCCGCACGGCTCAATAAATTTGAAGTGATACCGCTGCTTATCTCACCCATAGTTTTAATAGAACAAGGTGCGATGATCATGCCCCGCGTTTTATAAGATCCTGATGAAATGGCTGCGCTGATATCTGCAGCAGGGTAAGTTACATCTGCAAGTGACTTGATATCATCTATGCTTGAATTTGTCTCGCTGCTAATGGTGAGTGCTGCAGCTTTAGAGATAACCAGATGAGTCTCAATAGGGGAAGGTTGCAACAGCTGCAGTGCTTTAATGCCGAGTATCGCACCAGATGCACCGCTGATGCCTACAATTAGTCGATCCGGTTTGCCCGTCACTCTGTGTACTCCTGTTTATCATAACTGGATATTACTCTTGTCATCGTTTTCAGGCTACACGGTGTTGCTATATTAGTGATCAGCTCACAAGAGGCCGCGGGCGTCCAACGTCGGTTTCGAGTTTGAAAACAGCATTGTTCGCGACAATCCAAACTGAGCTGCTTGACCTGTTTTGTCAGGCGCTCTACGCTCAATATACAGGCCGCCAGCCGTAATTTCGCAGCGTGGTAAAAACCGGGTTCTTTAAAAATATGAACGAAAAAACAGTTTCACCCGATAGTCAGGAAGCAGATGTCATTGACCGGCTGCTGCGTGACGGCAGGAGTGCGATGCAGGAAATTTCCGGCATTACTCAGGCGCGTGTTGATGAGATGGTGACCGCGGTTGCCTGGGCTCTTTACAAGCCTGAAAATGCCCGGGCTATGGCGGAGCTCGCTGTCGAAGATACCGGGATTGGTAACGTTGATGACAAAATTATAAAAAACACCCGTAAAACCTTCGGTACGCTGCGCGACCTGATGCGGGTAAAGACAGTTGGAAAAATAGACGAGCAGAATGGTCTGGCCCGCTATGCCAAACCGGTAGGTGTGGTAGCTGCTATAACACCGTCAACTAACCCGGCTGCTACGCCGGTGAACAAGAGCATGATGGCACTTAAGGGTGGTAACGCTATTGTGGTAGCCCCATCACCCGCCGGGTGGGCAACGACCTCCGCAACTGTGGAACTTATGCGTGACGCCCTGGTGAAGATTGGTGCGCCAAAAAACCTGGTGCAAATTCTGCCAGCGCCTGTGACGCGCAGTATGACCACGTTACTAATGCAGCGGTCAGATTTGATCGTTGCCACGGGATCCCAAAACAATGTTCGCAATGCCTACAGCAGTGGTACGCCGGCCCTGGGTGTTGGAGCGGGTAATGTTGCCGTGATTATTGACAGCACAGCAGATCTTAAAGATGCTGCCGAAAAAATTGCTGCTTCAAAGACGTTTGATAACTCGACGTCCTGCTCCTCAGAAAATTCTCTCGTGGTGTTGGATGAAGTATACGATGACGCAGTGAGCGCATTAACGGAAGCTGGCGCATATCGCTGTACGCCGTCTGAAATTGAACATATCCAATCCCAGCTTTGGAAAGAAGGCAAGTTGAACCGCAAGTTAATTGCTACCGATGCAAACGTTTTTGCGAGCAGACTTGGCCTGCCCGATCAGGCTCAAAACAGCCGGTTATTTCTTGCAGAACAATCACAGTTTGATGCGTCATCACCGTATGCAGATGAAAAATTGAGCCTGGTGTTAACTGTTTATCGTGCGCGTGACTTTAGCCACGCGCAGGAGCTGGTTAACAATATTATGGACGTTCAGGGTCGTGGACACTCCTGCGGAATTCACACGGGCACCCCTGACAATGCGCGGCGGCTGGCAGAGGAAATGGATGTTGTCAGAGTTCTGGTTAATCAGGCTCACACTTTTGGCAACGGCGGCAGTTTTAACAATGCACTTAACTTCACCCTGAGTATGGGTTGTGGTACCTGGGGTGGTAACAGTATTTCTGAAAATCTGAATTATCGTCACTTTATAAACATTACCCATCTGGTGACAGAAGTCTCTGAAGATAAGCCAACAGAAGATGAGTTGTTTGGCGCATACCATGCGAAGTACGGACAATAGAATGAATACAGTTCGAGAATTCATTGAACATCATGCGGCGCAGGCACCGGACAATGTCTTTCTGATAACACCGCTTGATGAAACCAGTGAATGTGAAGAGCTAACGTACGGTAAGCTAAAAAGCAGGACTGACTTTATTGCTGCAAAGCTTGGGAGTCTTGGTATTGAGCCCGGGGCCAAAGTTGCTTTTCTTATGAATAATGGTCAATGGGCTGTACAGTTGTTCCTTGGTGTTATGGCCAGTGCTCGAGTTATTGTGCCCATCAATGCTGTGGCTGGTGAAACACAGATGCTGCATGTCTTAACTCATTGTGATGCTAACGTTATTTTTGTTGCACCCGAGTTCAGGCAAATGCTTGCGGCACTCGTTGCAAAAATTGATCGTGGTATTTCTGTGATTGAGGTCAGTGAGAGTGAAGGACCGGATTGGCCTGACGATGTAAGCACAGTTGAAATCCGGGTAACTAAGGCAACCGCTGATGACGAAGCGTTGTTGTTGTACACATCCGGTTCAACAGGTTTGCCCAAAGGGGCGCTGCTATCGCAGCGTTCAGTAACCAGTGGTGGCAAAAACGTCGCACTGGGCCATGGGTTGACCAGTGATGACCGCGCTCTGTGTGTATTGCCTGTTTACCATATCAATGGCGCAATGGTGACAGTCGCTGCACCGCTTGTCAGTGGTGGCTCAGTGGTAATGCCCAGGAAGTTTAGCGTCAAGCTGTATTGGCTGTTAGTCGCTGAGTATCAATGTACCTGGAGCAGCATTGTGCCAACAATTATAAAATATCTGTTGGATCGTGCTGATGACGAGGATTTTGATTTCGGTAACGAGAGTCTGCTTGAGCAATTCCGTTTTGCACGTTCGGCGTCTGCTCCCCTGCCGGCTGTTGTCCTCAGGCAATGGGAAGAGACATTTTATACACCAATGATTGAAACTCTCGGTTTGACTGAGACCGCTGGCACCGTTGCTTCAAATCCAATGCCACCGGAGATCAGAAAGCCTGGCTCTGTCGGTCTTGCGGTTGGCAACGAAATAGAGATTGGAAATGAAGCCGGCGACATCGTTACCGCAGACACTGTCGGAGAGTTATTGATTCGGGGTGATAATGTATTAGCTGAATACTATAAAAATGCCGAAGCCACTGCCGGTGCGTTCGTGAATGGCTGGTTTAGAACCGGTGACCTTGGTGTTAAGGACAAGCACGGATACCTATTTATTACTGGTCGACTTAAAGAACTTATTATTCGCGGTGGTGAGAATATTGCACCGCGAGAGATTGATGATGTTTTGTATAAACATGATGCTGTTTTGGAAGCCGCAGCATTCGGTCTTGAAGATGATAGCTACGGTCAGGAAGTGTATGCCTGCGTTGCCCTGCGTGATGGACACAGTTGCTCAGAAGAAGAGTTAATACAGTTCTGTGAATCTGGTGTTGGCAGGGTGAAAATGCCGAAAAAAATATACTTCTTTGATGAGTTGCCTAAAGGGCCTTCCGGTAAGATTTTGCGATTAAAACTGCCAGATCTTGTGACTAATGGTGTGGCTGAAAAATAAGGCGTGATTCTAATCACTGAGTAGATTGAGGTGTGGGATCCGAAGTCTGTATGGTGAAAAAGCTGCGTGGCGAGAGCAGGCCACAGGGGTGCTTCGCAGTGGCAGAGCTTGCGCCGCGCTGACTTCTAGTTTTCACTCAGTTGTGTGATATGAATATAGCCAGTCTCACCGCTACTTTTGATTTCAATTTTTACCCAGTCGCCGGATCGATCAAGTACCATTACCTCGGCGCCGCGGCTGACTGGTGTTTCAATTGCATCAGCTGAGTTTGGGTCCGAGAACATTTTTGCCTTATAAGTCCTCACTGTGTAGTTAGGGTTTGCGGTGGAAGTTTCGCTGGTTTTCGTTTGTGGTATTTCAGTCGCGTTTGTAACAGCTGAATCTATTGCTGTTGTCTTTGTGTCGGCGGCGCTGTTGATTTCGGTTGCAGCTGGTTCGTCGCTCGAAGCTGATTGATTGGTATCTATTTTGTCGATTCTGATTTCATCGGTTTCAGATACCTTGGATTCCGTCGATGTTTCGCTACCAGCTGTTCCTGGTTCTTCAGGTTTTGGAATTGACTGAGGGTCTTCAGGCTCAGACCGGTTTGATTGGGTAGCTGGTGTTACATTGTCCAGAGTTTTTTCGGTTGTGCTTTCCGGTATTGCAATCGGTGCAGCGTTCTTTGTGCTGGCAACATTGCCCGTTGAGGATGAGTCGCTTTGATTGATCGATACACCAGTAGTTTTAGGTGTAAAAAATTCGGTAATTTTTTTGAACGGAAAAACAGAAGCCAGATTTGGGCTGTGGTACGCACCCACGAACAGTAGTGCAATTAAGACTATTCCTTTTAGCAATGAGTAAAAAAAACGGGGTTCGCGGTTGTGAGCTCTGCGCGCTGAAGATTGTATGGTTTCGGAATGCCGATGCGTACTATTACTCTGCTCGGAGTAGGGAGCAGTGCTGCTTTTACTGCCATGCTGTGCCTGATCGGCACGAACTTTTAGTTTAGAATTAGGCACGATAGAGTTTTACGTTACTTATGCTGATATATCTCCGGTTAAGGGTATCTGGCTAAGCATTGCCCGATCGTTACCAATCACAAATATAAATGTCAATTCAATCGCTTTGTTACCAAATACACAGTGGAAATTACTTATGCGGCGGCTTGTAATGAATCATCATTTAACAGGTTTTCCATTGGCAAGGGTTTGCCTATATGGTAGCCCTGTGCATAGTCAACATTGATCGTGCCCAGAGCGTCCATGATGTCCTGGTTCTCAACAAATTCGGCAATCGTTTTAATGCCAAGCACTTCACCGACATTATTCATCGAACGCACCATCTCCAGGTCTACTTTATTAGAGGTGATTTCTTTGACAAACTGGCCATCGATTTTGATGTAGTCAACTTCCAGGTTTTTCAGGTAGCCAAACGAGCTTGCTCCAGCGCCAAAGTCGTCCAGCGCGATTGTGCAGCCTCTGTTTCTTAAAAATGCGATCAGTTTCTGTGCCTGGGTGAAATTTGTGATCACTGCTGTTTCGGTAAGTTCAAAGCAAATGTTTGACGTCTTAATGTGGTAGTCCGTAAGCATTGTATCAATGAATTCCGGCATTGACGGATCAACAGCGCTTTGCCCGGACAGGTTTATGCTAAAAGTGATGTCCTCGAGGTAGGTGCCTTTAAATTTTGCAATCTGTAAGAAGACGTTTTCTATAACCCATCGATCAATATCTCTGATCAAGTCGTAGCGCTCCGCGGCAACAATAAATTTGTAAGGAGTAATAATGGAGCCGTCTTCATTGATTAGACGCAACAGGCATTCGTAGTGATGCGTTTCCTTTTCTTTTTTGTCAGTGGAAACTATTGGCTGGGTATAAATGACAAAGCGGTTGTCTTTTAATGCAGACTGCAGCATTGGCAAATAAAACATTTCACCCTGTCTTTTCTTTGTTTCATCATCTTCGGAGTTAAAGATTACGTATCCGTTTCTGCCTGCGTCCTTTGCTGTGTAGCAAGCGATATCGACTTCACTTAGCACATCATTGTTGGTGATGTGATAAGGCTTAATCGTAGTCAGGCCAATACTTGCACGAATGGAAAACAGGTTGTCTTCTGTCTGATAGCTGTAGGATTGAAAGAACTCGTGGAAAAGCTGTGCTACCTCTTCCGTACCATTCTCATAGCAATTGGTGCTTATAAAACCAAACTCGTCTCCGCCAAGTCGAGCGATTTCAATATCAGCAGGCGTCACTTCCGCAAGATCGACAGCAACTTTTTTTAAGAGTTCGTCTCCGGCCGCATGACCCACCGTATCATTAACAAGCTTGAACTGATCAAGATCGATATAGCCAACTACGTTGCAGCCACTAATTCCCGGGTTTTCACTAGCCAGTAAGTCACGGAGAATAGTTTCGAATTTTCGGCGATTGGGCAGGCCGGTAAGCGCATCGTGTGTGGCCTGATATGCCAGCTCTGTTGTTAGTGCGTGCTCCTTGCTTACATCGCGCATGGTAAAAACTGCACCGATCTTATCCTGGCTGGCATCGATAATAGCCGATGAGTGGCAATCGAATACCGCGGGCGTTGGCCCGTTGGGTTCGGATTCATCCAGAATTGAGTCGTTATTTTTTAATCGCTTCAGTGTGCTGCGCAATGCACTGTTACGTTTGTTGTTACCGTAACCGGAATCTTTACCTTTTTCGTCGCTGAAGTACTCGTTGAGTACTACCTGTGCCGGCTGCCCTATTAGTGCGGTCCGGCTGGCGTCCAGAACATTGAGCATGGCGGGATTCAGGTAATCGATGTTGTCTTGTGAATCTGTGGTTATAACTGCATCCTGAAGAGAGTTTAACGTGACGAGGGCGCGTTCTCTTTCCTGGGCCAGGGCTTTTTCACTGGCGATATTTTGGGCGCGACCATATTTGTACGCAACAACAATGGCAACGGCTACCAGGAACATAAACAATGCAGCAAAGCCCGTTACCAGCGCTGATATTAGCTGTGAGCTGGTGACGCCGGCAGGAGTCAGGTAGGTGATCGTCGCCCGTTCCGCACCTACTGTCATGTTGTATCTGACAGGCTTGGATGCAAAGAGGCTGGTGGCAATTCTGTCTGCTTCAGTTTGGGTGTGCTGATAAACCAGGTTGGTGGCGTTGCTGAGTGACTGCATTGAGATACCCACACTGAGTGGATAGTCGCTGCCCGTGGATTGCCGCACGATTTCTTTAAGATCTAATGTAATAAAATAGCCACCATCGGTTTGCAGTGCGCGATCTTCCGCTGTCTCAGGTACGTAGTGACCGAAGTAGGTAGATGCAAATACGTTTATCTGCCCGCCTGTAAACCAACTGTCAGGCAACTCTGTTGGCACAGGTGTATCTCGCTCGACACTTTTGGCAATAGCTTGCCGGGTGCTATCGATCTCGCTGAAATCAAGACCGACAAATTGTGCTGATAACGGGTCTTGTGGAAAAAACTCGATCAGCACATTGTATTGAGGTTTTATATCGAGTGGTGACAGGCTTCCGTCGTCCTGGATTGCCTTCGGCTGAAAGTTTAACAACCCATGCGTTTGAAGCTCCTCTTTGAACAACTCGAGATCTTCGTTTGGAAGTATGTTGTAACGACCAGTGGCAGTGATCTCTACCTGATTCGTTACAAGATTGGCTGCGAACAGCTCAAACTGAGTTCGTTCGAACCCGGTAGGTGATGCCTGGTGTGCCGCGCCCATCGAATACAAGGTACCGATAGCACTGGTTACCTTTTCGTTAATCTGCTGTGTAGTGCGTAGCGTCTGTGCATTGAAGGTTCTGGCTTCACTGGCCAGGGAAATCCATAAGGCTGCCAGGGTACAGGCGAAAAAAATAACGACGGCGCTGGTAAGTGCCATAGATTTGAAACGGCGGCTCAACATCCCGTTGATTTTGTCACCTTCAGTGTTCATGCGCTAAAAAATACTCCCCGTACTGCGGTTGTTCTTGCGGATTCTGGTACTTAGCTACTGGTGTATTCCTGATGGCGATTTAGAGCTGGACTCCCAATAGAGAATCATCGACTGATCTGAGTAAAACTTTACTTTCACTCGTCGATTGATGCTGTCTGGAGTCGCTTGGCTTTTCGAATAAGACCAGGGGTCAGGCGCAACTGCAGTTTCTCGAGAACAGCTTCGTTGACCCAGAGATCCCATTTTTTATTTGACGCAATCGGGATTTCGGCCGGGCTTGTGCCGTTAAGAATTTTAATCGCGACCGATGCTGCCCAGTTGCCCTGTTCTTCGGCGAGTTTGGTAAACCCGAATGTTGAATAGGGCATCATCCACTTGTTGTTTGTGACGGTTAGTTTGGTGGTTAACTCAAGTGCGGTACTGGCGGCCTCCGTGTTGTCCCAGTCTTTTATGTCTGCATTGCTACCGATGATTGCAAAATCGTAGCGGGCAGATTCCTGCAGGGCTCTTTGCCATTGTGTGAAAGTAGATGCGTAGCTTGCATCAATCTGAATGTTGAGCTCTTCAGCAATTGTCTGGATGCGGCTGAAGTTTTTCCTTTCAGCGACTGAGTTTGAACCTATAAAAAGCGCCATGCGGCCTTGTCCTGAAAGCTCAAACGCTTCCTGAAGCATGATTTTGACCGGCGCCACCTCCACCATTCCGGTAACGTTGTTGTAGGGAAACCCATATTCTTCCACCGTCCAGTTTACACCGCAAAAAACAAACGGAATCTCGTCGTCGCGATAGTGGGGTGCAATCAGGTGCTTGGCTGCCGGATCATCTAAAGTAATCACAACATCGGGCTGCCAGTCCTCGATAGTTTTTATGATCCGGTTGGTGGATTCGAAAATAAACTCGGGAGATTTATTGGGGTTGGTATCCATATCAACCATTTGCAGTTCACAATGACCGTGAAGTGTAGAGCGTATGCTGGCCTCAATCTCGTCTGACCATTCGTCACCCTGATGGTAAGAGGCTACGTAGAGACATTTTTTTTCCTCGCTGGCGGCGGCTTTTACCTGACTTGATAAAAGGGCGCTGAGAGGCACAACCAGAGCGAGAAGGAACAGCGCTGTTCGAGCTCGTCTTGGTGAATTCTGGAGCATGATTTCTGACATCATTGTCGGACGGTATAAGCTGATATCGCCAGGATGACCTGTTCTCTTGAATGAGCGATGAGGTGCTTTGGCGAATTGTGGCCAGGCACACAGTTCATCGTTTCATCCGGGGAAGTTGAGTTTCTGCGCCAGTTTGCAACCAGTAAGCGTGAGGTATCGGCTATCGACAAACTGGAGATACAGAGTGTCGGATCTGGTGTGTTGATGTGTTGTAGAGCAGTGAATTGAGTAGTAGTGTGGACTGGAGCGCAATTGCCTTAACAAACTGAAGGAAGAAATGTTTCTCAGTAGCTTCTGTTTGCGGACGAGCGCCAAGTGGCACACTACCTGGCTGCTATACAACTATGTCCGTGCCGGGATAACCTGTTGCCGTTCCGGTCGCTGTTGTGCTGTTTCGCTAATTTGAAATGACGCCGAATCGGTAAAGAGCTGGTGGGGACGAACACCGGTTGTTGCCGGTCAAATGCACTCGGGAGATTTATGACCACCGTTCTTCTCGCAGGTATGGCCACAATAGATTTTCTGTTTGAAGTCGAAGATTTGCCGGAGAGAGCGGAAAAGTACAGCGCGGGTAATGCACAGATTATTGGTGGCGGTGGTGCTGCCAATGCTGCTTGTGCAATTGCCAGACTTGGTGGTCATGCAGTGCTGGCCGCACGGGTTGGCAACGATATCATTGGTGATTTAATTGTCCGGGACCTTAAGAGTAATTCGGTAGATTGTTCGTTACTCCTGGTCAGTGATTCAGCGCAGTCATCTTTTTCTTCAGTGCTACTTGATGCACATGGCGAGCGACAGATTGTCAATTACCGGGGTTGTGATCTTTCTGATGATGTCAGTGGGATTAAATCAACCAGCCCCTCTGCGGTACTGGCGGATACTCGGTGGGCAATTGGCGCGATTGCGGCAATGAAACTTGCACGTGATAAAAATATTCCGGGAGTGCTTGATGCGGAAGCACCATTAAATTCCGATGTAATGGCGCTGGCTTCTCATATTGCGTTTTCGCGACAAGGGCTTGAATCACTGGCAGGCAAATTGGTAAGCGTATCAGCCATAGAAGATGCGTTGCGTGAGGTTGCAAAATCCTATCCGGCATGGCTTGCGGTGACTGATGGAAGTAACGGTGTCTATTCACTGGACAACGGTGAATTTTTTCATGAGCCAGCCTCTACTGTAGACGTCTGCGATACGCTGGGTGCTGGAGATGTCTGGCATGGTGCTTTTGCATACTGGCTGGGGAGTGGTTACAAAGAGAGGGAGTCTGTAAAGTTTGCCAATGCAGCAGCAACACTGAAATGCACACGTCCAGGTGGTGGCAGGGCGAGCCCGGGTCTTACTGATGTGATAAGCTTTTTAGGCAACTGATCCTGATTCAGTATGCCCCGTAACATTTGCGTATTTCAGGTAGCGATTGGTTTTTGAAGAGTTTTTATTGCAGCGAGTTTGCGTTACATGACTGGAAGAACAACGAGACAATACAAACGCAAAGACAACAAAAAACCAATTACCGATGAAGATATCTATCACATGCTGATGATGCACAAATATCAGCGCGTCAGTCTGGGGAAAATTGCCGGTAAGTTTTCACTTAGCGTTACCGATGTCAGAACCATAATAGGCCGACGCACAGGTGGCAGTTGTTGCGGATGATCGCTTTCGCTTTTATAGAGCGTTTCTCGCGACTGTATAAAACGCGGTGACGTAAGCTTTATTTGGCTTGCGCTCAAAGTGACAGGTGTTTTTAAGATCGTTAGAAAATAAAGAGAAAGAAAGTTAGATATGAAGCATGCACCGGTAAAAGAGTTAATCGCTTTCGAAGATTTTGAAAAGCTGGACATCAGAGTGGGTACAATTGAAAAAGTTTCTGAAGTTGTGGATTCTGAAAAATTAATGAAGTTAACAGTAGATTTCGGTGACTGCACTCGCTCAATTATCGCAGGTATAAAAAAAGAGCGTGACAATCCGTTTGAAATTGAGGGTAAGCAAGCGTTGTTTGTTGTCAATTTACCTGAGCGAAAAATGGCCAATGAATTGTCTCAGGGAATGCTTTTCGACATAGGCTACGCCGACAAGCTCACACCCTGCCTGGCGACGCCCGAACGTCCCATGCCAAACGGTACCAGGGCAGGATAAGTCAAACAATCCATCCGTGGTTCTGTTGTGCTGACTCCTGTGCTACAACGACCCCGGGAGTTGTGTATACACGCTTTTCACTTGTAACTTTGACTAACCCTTCTCTTGGTAACTCGCTATCTGGGCCTTTAATGTTACTCGCAAGACCCAGTTGCTCAAGTAGCTTTATAAACACAAAGCCAATATCACTTTGATTCTTTCCTACTCCAAGTTTTGCAGAGTGTGGAAATGCATGGTGGTTGCCGTGCCAGCTTTCTCCGAACGTAAAAAATGCGAGACGCGGAAGGTTGTAGCCCTGCACGGGTATCCCGTCGATAATCCATGTCTGATCGCCTCGTTTGTGTGCAACGTGACCAACTGCCCAGTGTCCGATAAGCGAAACAGCTATTCGAAGGCAGATGCCCCACAGCACCCACGCTACGCCTCCAAAATAGAACAGTACGATTGCCAGTGGGAGTTGTTGTGCCATCCAGGTGACCTCAAGGAATCTGTAGAACTTGTCGTTTTTTATTGTTTCTTCTATCTCAAAGTCAGGTGGATTAGTGAGTTGAAAACTACAACACAATTGCCAGACTGCATCGCGTAAGAAACCAGCGTCATGTGACGGGTGTGGTGGACAATGTGCTTGTCGCTGGTGCCAGTCTCGCATATCGTGCGCGCGTATCATGCCAAACGGACCGGCCATTCCCACCAATGTGCCAAGGTATACGAGCGAGCGTTCGACCCACAACGGCGCAGTAAAAGAGCGGTGTATCAACAGCCGATGCATTCCAACGGAGTGACCGGCGCACAGTGTTATGGCAGACAGGGTGATAAATATCACCAGTGCCGCCCATGAAAAATACGACGTAAGAGCAGTGATGCCGCCGGCAATCATGATTAACAGCCATAGTGTTTTTGCCGGTTCCAGGACAATGCGTCCTTGCGAGGTTTGCGTGGCCGGATTGGGGCGCACTCTTTCAGTGGCGACATGTTTCACACACATTGGTCAGATCCTGGGTTAAAATATAACTAATTAACTAAATAAACAATTAACTAATAAGTTAATTAATAAATCTTACTATGTCAAATCCTGAACGAGTTTTTGAGGCTCTGAGCTCAACTACCCGGCGAAAAATACTCGCCTATCTGTCGGAAACATCGCTGACAGCAGGTGATATTGCCGAGCGCTTTGATATGTCATCTCCAGCAATCTCGAAACATTTGTCTATTCTTGAGGCATCGGGGCTCGTTTGGAAAAAACGTGAAGGTCAGTTTGTGAAATACGGCATGGAGCGAGACAATTTATCAGGGACTCTGATGACTTACCTGCAGGAGGTCTGTCCGGTTTCCCGTGGCCTTAAGTCTGAAAGCAGTGAGCTCGCCGCTGATAAAAAACCACAGTCGCGGGGTCGTAAATAGTCTGGCAGCCAGCTGGATTACACCCTTAGCCTTGGACGTCACTTGAGGCTGCAAGTTAAAAGCACAGTGGTGAATGTTTTGATAGATAAGATGTCGAGTCAGCTCAAGGTTTTTCCCCTATGACAGGTTTGGTTGAAAATTGGTTTGATGAAGCGTTCAGCAAATTGCATCCGTTAATCCGGCAGTTACATAAAAACGGAGGCATGCTCAGTGGTGATATTCAGCTGAGTTACGGAAGCGGGCTGTCAGGAGTTATTGGAAAAAGACTTGGAGTTAAACTCGGGTTGCCGGAATCCAGCGGTCTGCATCCGCTTACTGTTGATATTTCCCACAGCAACGGGCAGTTGGTCTGGAGTCGGGAATTTGAGCAGGCGCGACTCGTTTCTATCTTTACTCCGGCGGGTAACTATCCCGATGGTTTCTGGTGCGAAAAAACCGGATCAATAGAGCTTGAGCTGGGAGTGGAAATAAAAGACGGTGGTTGGTTTTGGATACAAAGAAAGCTGCGATTCATGGGTGTTCCTATACCAGGCATACTTTACCCGCGGACAACGGCGTATAAAAAAATAGTCGATGGTAAATACGAATTTGGAGTTGAGTTGTCTTACCGGTTTTTTGGTACCTTTGTAAAGTACACTGGACTGCTCGATGTTAAAGCGCTTCAATCCAGTCCGGCCTGACTCCGAACGTCATACTAGTCTGTATCTCGCCTGTATTTGATCTTGGTAGATTGGCGCTGCCGAGATTTTTATTATTAAAAATAACTGCATTTCAAAGCATAAAGAATGAATCAATTGATCAAAATAGCTGTATTGTTTTCAACTTGTCTGTTGGTGTCTGCATGCGCCGGAAAAGGCCCGGTGGTGGAAGATGAGAGTGCGGCAGCACTAGCTGTACTTCCCACCTCAGCAGACTACGAGGTACCTGAAGTTGCCGACTATAATTTCGATATAACGCTGCGCAATAATGCCATTGACGATAAACTGATGCTGCGTGAGACACTTCCTAATGTGATGTTTACGGTGTGGGGATTTGATGAGTTGGCTGCAGACGTATCGGCTACGGAAATTTTTACATCAGAATTTCCGTTGCGCCCGCAATCTGTATTTTATCCGTTGCGATTTAATGCGTCAGATTTTCAATTGATTGAATTTCAATCGGGAAGGCCGGAAGCACTAAAATATTATGTCACTTTTGGCATTGATGTAGATGAGGATCGTAAGGTCTGCAACGGTGACTTTCGGCAAGACTACAGTGTGTCCCGACCGGAACGCTTCCCTGCAACTAATTCGAATGTTAGTCGCAGTTATGAAGTCATAGAAGTGATCGGTGAAATCTGTGCCAGATGATTTGCGAAACCAGGGAATGCAATCAACGGCGGGATTTATCAATCAATTTTTAGCAATATGCTAGATCTGGCCTACTGTGGATTGATGCATGTAGCCGGTCACTTGTTTTCGACCGATTACTTTTACTTTGATCCACTTTCCTGTCTGACCGATCCCTGTAACGTTGGTGCCTTTGGCCAGTGACGTTAATATCTCGCCGTTGAGCTCAGGTGCGCCGCGGACGTTGCTCCACTGCTGCAATACAACCAAGTCGCTAATTGATAAATCACTATCCGTATAGTCCTGGCTGCGGGTTGTGGCGCTGTCTGCTGCTTCACTTTCAGTTACAGTAAGTATCGTAGCAACGGCCGCTGGAATTTCTCTGAAGTTTTCCCTGAACGAGCCAATAGTTTCTGAATTATTGCGCGCGATGTATATCTCTGTTGCAGGTACAGTTGGTGTTGCATGTCGCGAACCGGAAGTGTCTTGTGAGACGGAGGCGAGTGTCTGAGCTGATACCGCTGTAATCGGTACTATCTCTGTTTTAGCTGCTTTGCTGCAGTCAGCACTGGTGTCACAATCGCGTAAGCTGGCAAGGTTAAACGGTGTTTTGGTCGATTGTTCACCGGCGTATCCTTCCATCGCTATTATCTCCTCCGGACTTAAATCCGGAGCACTCGATACAGCCAAAAAGCCAATCAGGCCAAGTATGCCTGTGAGTCCGGCAAATCCTGCGATCGTTCGCTTTAAAGTGCTGTGTCTGGCGCGTTCGATGTCCTGCAGGTCATGGTCGTTGTAGCTGATTATGCTTAGCTTTTCTTTCAGCCAGACTTCTTCACTTTCAGCGATATTCTGTTCGGTGTTGCCCGACAGGTAGTCACCCCGATTTTCATCGTAGTTGACAGCTGAATGGCTTGCGTGGTCGCGTGTATCGTATTGATCGCTGTGTAGTCCGTACTCGTTTTCAAAGGTGTCGTGATGCGAAGCTACTCCGCGGTCGCGATCATGCTCATGCTGCGTTTCACGATACATAGGGTTGTCAGAGTGCCGATCGTTACGAGTATCGGTTGAACGACTGTGATAACCGCGTGAGAATTCACTCATTGCTGAAAATCCTGCGTAGACGTTTAACAACGTTCTTTTAGTAGATGCATTGGATAAATCGAATGCACTTCGGGCGAGAAATCGTGGATTTACATTCTTTTTACTGAGATGCAGTTGTACCTGCTCAGATTATTAGCTTGATTGTCCGGAGATTTCATCAGATAGAGTTTGCGGTACAGCGGGTCGCACCTTTAATACCAGTCGCGAATCTGCAGAGGGATCTTGTGTTTTTGACCATTAAAGGGCTACGCTGTCACGGAAACGACAGCAGGCCGAGAACAGATTTTGACTGAAAAAAAATTGCAGGACAGGGTAGCGCTGGTGACCGGAGGTGGTGCGGGAATTGGTCGAGCCATTGCGCAAAGGTACATTGATGAGGGTGAACGAGTCGCCATCGCTGATATCAACGCGGATCTGGT
>CAZYRP010000019.1:0-43642 GCA_964649465.1 uncultured Granulosicoccaceae bacterium
TTTTAGAGCTTTACCGGCTTGCCCTTTTTGGGTCATCGGGTAGCCATCTTGCATAGTCGCGGCAGATGCTGCGGTCCCCGGTGTATTAAAAAGGATTGCGGCTATAGAGCCACCATAGCGCCCGGACTTTCCGATGACGTATAAAAATGCGAGACCTGCAAGGCCACCGATTTCATCGTTATAGGCAATGAGTATAGGCAGCATCATGGCTATGGCCGCTGCTGCTGTCAGCCCGGGCAGCGCGCCAAAGACGATTCCCACAAATGCTGCAAGCACTACAAATATAAGTGCAAACGGATCATTAAACAGGGTGACAAACCCGCAGGAGATGTCGAAGAAGATCGACAAAAATCCCAGGGCTTCAAAAAATTCTTCAACTCCGGCGCATTGGCTTTGCAAACTATTTTGCTCCCGTTATCCAGTTTGTATAAGGGCGCATATCGAAAATTGCGCCCGCAGGATCATTCAAAAGCATGACGCCCATGAATACCCACTGGAAAATAAACGCCAATACGATCGGCCCCAGAATCATCGCTATCCAGTTGCGAACACCGAATGTCAGGAGCATGGCAATTAAGGTGACAATCACAGCGACAAAGTAGCCAAAGGCCCAGAATGTAGTAACAAACAAAACGCCGCAGGCCACTACCAGAAAGATCCGTTTTACATCACTTTCCAAAAAGCCATAACCATCTTTAAGCTCTCCAATCTTTCCGCGGTAGGCTCTCAGTGCCAGCCACAAGGCACCAATCACTAGTGCTACAGCAAGAATCATTGGAAGTGTGCGAGGTCCTACCGACTCACGTGACGTTTCAATAGTGAATGCCTGAAAAACAAAAAAGACACCAATGAACAGCACAACGGCCGCGACGCCATATTCCACTTTGGTTTTGTATTGGTGGCGGTCCATGTGCAACTTCTTGTGGTTAAGGGGGGTAAGAGTTCGGTACGACACCAGAGATGTACCGTCCACCGGATACAAGAAAAGGCAAGCCCGAAAGGCTTGCCTTAATCCAGTTTACAACGTTACTGAGCTACTTGCTCACAAAGCTTACTGGTTTGCGAGTATTTCCTTTACTACAGGACCCATAACTTCATACATGGTGTCCTGTGCTGCAGAAGCAGTGGCTGCATCAGTGTAGAACGCAGATAAGTCGTTGCCGTTCATGTATTTTGCGTAGCCAGGGATCGCTGCTATGTGCTCAATAGCCGCACCGATGTCTGCCTGTACTTCATCAGAAACACCAGCCGGCCCAAACAGGCACATAAGACCGGTGAAGTCGATACCGTCTGTACCTTGCTCACCAAAAGTCATCAGATCTGGAGCCATTGGATCACGTTCGGCACCTGCAGAGGCGAGCGCGCGGATGTCGTCCTCGAATCCTACAACAGTGTTTACACCACCAAGTACAACCTCAACTGATTGTGAAACCAGAGCGGCACGTGCTTTTGAGCCACCTTTGAATGGAACTTTCTTGTTCGGGATGCCGTATGTATCGAAGAACAGGTGTCCGATAGTGGCGTGCATGGTTACCGCACCAGATGTACCCCAGGTGATTTCTTTGCCTGACGCTTTTGCGTTAGCAACAAATTCTTCAATGTTTGTAGCCGGGTTGGATGCATGTACCTGCAGTGATGTAACCAGCTGCGAAGCGCAACCAAGGTTTACGAAAGCGTCTGGAACATGGTAAGGGCGATCATCACCTTTGGCTAACTCGCCAGCGATGAAAGTACCGATGTTAATCATGTAAAGTGTGTAGCCGTCTGCATCTTCATCCAGTGTTGCTTTCGCAGCTTTTTGTCCAGATGCTCCCGGCAAATTAACGATGTACGCCGGTTGGCCGTTCATGGATTCTGCTTCATGCATGTAAGATGCAAAACCACGTGCTGTGGTATCTGTGCCACCTCCTGCAGAAAATCCAACCATTATTTTGATTGGTTTTTCGGGGTAGTCTGCCTGTGCAGCTACACTGGCTATCATCGCCGTAGCGGCGACAGTAGTAGCAATAGTTTTTGCTAGTTTCATTAATCTCTCCAATAGGGTTCAACAACGCGCAGTGCGCCTACGCATTTGCCCATAGAGTGTAAACCCGATATGGTTCGTTTGCTTTACGAATTTCGGCGCATATTTACGTTCTGCGAGCTATGTATAGACCAATTTCTCTGTTTCTGACGAAAAGCGAGTCCAAATGTCGAAAACGCACCCTTTGTCAGGGCTTTTGGTTATCGATTTCACGCATGTTTTAGCAGGCCCCGCATGTTCCTACTATTTGGGGCTGCTCGGGGCTGATGTAATTAAGGTTGAATCAGCAAGTAAAGGCGATGCGATTCGGCATCGTGGCGGAACCGATGCAGAAGCAGCCAGTGCTGGCATGAGTACCTCGTATTTGACTCAAGGCGCGGGCAAGCGCTCCATTGCGCTCGATTTGGCAACGCCTGAGGGCATCAGTCAATTTCATGAACTTTTAGCGCGCGCAGATGTGCTGGTTGAAAACCATGTGCCGGCGACCATGCAATCCTTCGGTATCGACGAGGATGCGCTGGCTAAAAAGCATCCGCACCTGATACATTGTGCAATGACGGGCTACGGTCGCGGCGCACCGCAGGAAAATACCGCAGCCTACGATGTGAATATCCAGGCGGCCTGCGGATTGATGGAAGCAACTGGTACACAGGAAAGCGGCCCCATGCGAACAGGTGCTCCTGTGCTTGACTACGGTACTGCGATGGCGGCAGGTTTCGCCATTTCAGCAGCACTCTACGATCGTGCTTCAAGCGGCGAGGGCACCTTCATTGATGTTTCGATGCTTGAAACGGGCTTGTCATTGATGAGCTCATCCGTGACCGATTTTTTAAAAACCGGCAATGCCCCGCAACGACGAGGCAATCTGGCCAATAGTCGTTCACCGGGTGCAGGCAGTTTCCCGTGCAGCGAAGGTGTTATGTCTTTAGGGGTGAATGAAGAATCACACTTTAAGAGCCTGGCGCTGGCTCTTGGTCGGCAGGACTGGCTGACTGATTCCCGTTTTGCACAACGCGCACAGCGCAAAATTCACGCGTCTGAACTTACTACAGAGATAGAGGCAGTACTTGCAAAGAAAACTGCTGCTGAATGGGAGCCGGTTTTGCAGTCTGCCGGTGTTCCCTGCGCCAGGTTACGCAGCCTGCCGGAGGCTTTGGCATCTGAACAGGTAACTGCACGCGGCTTTATTCAAACCACCGATGATGGTGTTGACGTACCGACCCTTCCGTTTCGACTTGGTGGTGCAAATGCGTATCCGGTGTCTCGTAATGCACCGACGCACGGTGAGCACAGTGATGAGATAGCAGCATGGCTGAACTCACCGAAAAGAAAAACTTAAATGTAGCAGTCAAGCACGGGTGTACCTGCGCCAGGCCTTTGTTGAATGGCTTGCTTCAGTGAGTGTTTAAAGCGGTTTTTATTTGCTACGGATGCTCTATTTTTTGCGATATTTATAAAGCAGCGCTTCATCAATATGACAATAATCATCAGGGCAGCGAAACAATCGGTCCTGATGTTCAGAATCACTGCTGACAAAATTTAATAACGGCAAAACCTCAACTTTGATTCTGTCATGGTCAGGGTGCGCGTTGATAAAATTGCTTGCTTGCTGCAAGTGTTCAGGATTTCGACTGTACACACCTGTACGGTATTTTTCTCCGATGTCATTTCCCTGTTGGTTAATACTGTAGGGATCTATAATTTCAAACAAAAAAGGCATCAATCCCTGAACGGATTGTATTTCGGTATTAAAGCAAGTGCGTACACATTCTGAATAGCCGTCGTAGCTACCCGCGGTAGAGTGGCTGGTTCCGTTCGCACGTCCGGCTTCCGTTTCAACAACACCGGGCACATAGCGCAAAAATTCCTGAACACCCCACAGGCAGCCCCCTGCGAGAAATATTTCTTCAGTATTGGTCATAGAATGTTAAGTCCGGCCTGCTACCGAGTAGTTATACCGAAGATTCTCCCACACAAAACTTAGAGTAACAATTTTAAGATTGTCTGTTCTATTTGCCTGTTTTTCAATTGACTTTGAAATCAGTAAACTGATTCAGGCTGTGTTGCAGGCTGCGGCAAAAGTACCAGTACGACCGCGGTAAAAAGCCAGTGGTGAGGTTTCATCAAAGGTGTATACCTTTCTAACCCGTGCTACCAGAATGACATGATCTCCTGCGTCATGCATGGTCTCGCTTGTGCAGTCAAAGCGTACAAGGCATTCGTCTAGTACCGGTACACCATAGTTATTTTTTCGAAGATCTGCGTTGTGCAGGTGCTGAGGATTTCGGGCTACTTCCATGCACAGAGTTGCCTGTTCTGCACCAAGCACATGGATTGAATAGTGTTTTGCATTCTTAAAGAGCTGGTAGCGATTCGAGTTGCGTTCAATGCACCAAAGTACCAGCGGCGGGTCCAGTGAAACAGATGAAAAACTGTTGACAGTAATTGCCTCTGGTCCTTCGGTTCCGGGCGCTGTAATAACCGTAACCCCGGTGCCGAATCGACCCAGCGCATCGCGCAACTGACGCTGATTTTCTGCGTCAGGTGCAAAACTGTTTTCCTGCAACATGTGGTTTGCGCTTAACAGGTGTTCTGAGCCCTGAGTTTTTCGTTCGAAGTTTTCAGGTTCCGGCATTAGGCTACCTCACTACCGAGTGCGGCTTCATAGAGTTCGAACCAGCTTTCGCGATCGAGTTCAACTTTAAGCGCATCGCTTATTGAAGCGATTCGAGAGAGGTTATTGGTACCGAGTATCGGTAGAATATTAGCCGGATGATGGAGTAGAAAAGCTACGGCCACTGCGGCGCGATCAACACTGTTAGCGGTAGCAATTGTATCGAGCCGATCAGCCATGGAGCCAGCGGATTCCAGCAAGCTACCGCCACCTAGTGGTGACCAGGCCATCAGGGCATGATTGTGCTGTTGGTGAAATGCCAGATCACCGTTGGTAAACGGGCTTATCTCTGCAAGTGAAATCTCTATCTGATTAGTGACCAGCTGAGTTTTCATACCTGATTGCAGGAGCTTCCAGTCCCATGGTTTGAAATTTGAAACACCAATACTTCGAACTTTGCCGGACGCGACCAGCGCATCTAATGTGGCACCGGTTTCAAGATGATCCATTAACGGATCGGGGCGGTGTATTAACAGCAGATCTATATGTTCAATACCCATGTCCGCCAGTGAATGATTAACTGACGCCTCAACATGCGCTTTTGAAGTGTCGTAGTGCTTTACCCGTGCATCACTGTGCCTGCCCGCAGGTGCGACAATATCGCATTTGGTGACAATCTCCATTTTATTGCGCAGAGATGAATTTTTTTTCAGTGCGGTGCCGAGAATTGCCTCGGCTGTATAACCGCCATAAATATCGGCCTGATCAAAAGTTGTAATGCCCTGATCGAGGCAGGCCTGAATTTTTGCTTCTACATGTGCAGGCGTAGTATCGCTGTCATCACCGATACGCCACATACCGTAAATCAGCTGACTGAATTCGATGCTTTCGGTTATTTTTATTCTTTGCATTAGCGTCGTTCACCGTTGGCAAGTGGGGTGGAGGGTGCAGAATCCGGAACTCGACCGTAGACATGCGGCAGAGAACAATTGTTTAGGTGCGGTAAGACTTTGGAGCCAAAGTGCTGCGCTTCATCAATATGCGGATAGCCTGAAAAGATAAAAGAACGTATGCCCATCTTTTGGTAGTCGTGTAGTTTTTCTATTACCTGTTCTGCTGATCCAACCAGAGCGGCACCGCAGCCTGATCTTGCGCGTCCGACGCCTGTCCAGAGCAACGGTTCTACAAATCCGTCGTCTGCAGCAAGCTCGCGGTTTTTTGCCTGATGGCTTACACCCAGTGAGCTTGAATCAAGCGCTCGTTCACGTATTGCCCGGCCCTGTTCGTCATCGAGTTTTGAGACAATATATTCTGCGTATTCCCGGGCTTCGGCTTCTGTGTCGCGGACAATCATGTGTACTCGCAACCCGTAGTCGAGTGTTCTGTTATAGCGCTCCGCGACTTCGTTTACCGCTTTCATGCGAGCGGCCAGTTCTTCTTTTTTCTCCGGCCACATCAGGTACACATCACAATGCTGTCCACACAGCTCTAGTGCCGGTGGTGAGTAACCGCCGAAGTAGAGTAACGGACCACCCGTTTGGTAGGGTCTGGCAGGGTCAGTAATAACATCGCTAAACTGGTATACCTCTCCCTGATAGTTAATTTCATCCTGCGTCCAGGCCTGCTTGAGAATTTCAACCACTTCTCTTGAGCGCTGATATCGGAAACCGCTGTCTGCTTTTTCACCGGGAAAATCCGAAGAGATGATATTGACGGTAAGCCTTCCCTCGAGCATATGGTCAAGCGTTGCTATGGTGCGAGCCAGCATAATGGGCTGCATCTCTCCACAGCGTACAGCAGCCAGCAAATTGATTTTTTCAGTGATAGGCGCACAGCCTGCCACAAAGCTCAGTGTGTCCTGACCTACCTGGTAGGAAGAAGGACAAAGGACGTTTTGAAAGCCCTGAGCCTCTGCTGTTTTTACTATCTCTGCACAGTGATTCCATGAAGAACGCAGCGAGCCATCAGGTACACCAAGAAACTGGTAGTCATCAGAGCAAAGTGCAGAGAACCATGAAATTTCTGCAGCATTGAGGTCTTCAGAAGTAACGGGTACAACGGACATAGCGTTCTCGCGATATTGTTCGGCTCACAATACCATTGCCAGAGGTTGTATATCAATGGTGTATCAATTACTCTGGATCTTAGTGCCATCTGCTGTATTCACAGGAAATTCTGTTCAAAAAGGGGTATCAATTTTTGCAAAAAAGCACGCCTGCTTCTGTAACCGGTGCTGTCGGTTCGACATTGATACCGCTGTACATGCAAATTGGTGAATCGATCAGTCGGGATATCGCAGCAGGACGTTTTTCAGATGGCGATCGTCTGCCTCCGGAACGTGAGCTGGCCCGGCAGTTCAGTACAACTGTGCGTACTTTGCGAAAAGCTCTGGTTGAATTGCAAAACCAGGGGTTGATTGAATCAGTGCAGGGCTCCGGCAACTATGTGCGACTTACCGATCAGACCGGGAGTATTTACTCTCTGTTTCGTCTTGAATTACCTGAGGGCGGTGGCTTACCTACAGCGCAGGTGCTCAGTATTAGAAAATTGAAGAAGCCGAGAGACTTGCCGGGGTTTGGAAATAGCGACCGTGCAACCCGGGTGCGGCGGCTGCGCTTTCTTGATCAGATTGCAGTTGCGGTTGAGGAAATCTGGCTGGATGAGAGTGCGGGAGAAATTGATGCCAGCAAACTCGGAGACTCTCTTTATCGATATTATCGGCTCAAGCTTGGATTCTGGATTCACAAGGCGGAAGACAGAGTATCAATACAACCATTGCCAGACTGGACTCCGGACGCTCTGGGCAGTGCGTCAGACTCGATGTTCGGCTTTGTAGAAAGATTTGGCTGGGCGCAGGAAAAATCTCCCATCGAGTTTTCCAGAACCTGGTTTAACCCGGTCAGTGCGCGGTATGTGCAGCGATTGAAGTAGTGAGCGCCGGGGACAGTGTTTCAGCAGAAACTGCAAAACCTGGAAATGATATTATTTACCTGGCAAATCTGGAAAAGCGCAAATGACTACCTCAGACCAAACAACATCCGCCGATTCTTTTGATCCACACGCAAAAGAGCGTGAACTGCGAAGTGAGTCTGAGCAGTGGGATACCTCGCAGCCGGAGGATGCTAGAGCTGACGATATCCCGATAATTGATTTGCATGAGTATTTTACTACCGGTTCAGATGCCGCGCTTGATCACGTTGCACAGCAACTGAGAGTAGCCTGTGAGGAAACGGGATTTTTTAGTATCACCGGGCATCAGATTCGCTCTGAAGAATTAGACAAAGTGTTCGATCAGGGACGACAGTTCCATGCGCTGCCAATAGATGTAAAAAATCAAATTCTTATGGACCGAGCCGACTGGCCAGTAGGGGGTATGGGTTACTTGCCTTTAAAAAATCGAAAGTTACCCACTCGCGAAACCGGTAATGTTAATGAGGCATTTATAGTTAAGTGCGATGATCAGTTAACCATGGATGACAATCAGTGGCCAGCGGAAGAGTCTCTTCCTCAGTTTCGCCAATGTGTTGAAGACTACGCACAGTCTTTGGTGCAATTAGCAAAGCGCATGCTACCTATATATGCGCGCGCGCTTGAAATGCCTGGCGACTTTTTTCAGGACGCTTTCGTTGATCCATTGTTCAGATTAAGAATGACGCATTATCCGCCTGTTGTGGCGGATGCCGATAACGCATTTGGTATTGCGCCACATGTGGATACTTCATTTTTTACAATCCTCGCGCAGGATAATCCAGGTCTTACGGTATTCAGCGAGCGTCGACGCGTCTGGGTTAATGCCCCGGTCATTAAAGATGCATTTGTGGTAAATACCGGAGAGCTATTGAAGCAGTGGACAAACGACCGGTTTCTGAGCACCCGGCACTTTGCCAACAATAACACCGGTAGCGCGTCACGTTATTCTATTCCGTTTTTCTTTAACGCAAACCCGAACTATGTAATGAGTTGTGTTCCGAGTTGTTGTGACGTTAACAACCCGGCAAAGTATCCGCCAATTTCATATTCACAGAGTCAGGGTGTGGTTCAGGGGGAGTAGCCCGGTAAGAGATGTTGCCCGGCCGGGGATGTTACCGGTAAAAGATGTAAAAAGTGCGGCGTATACGGCACTTGAGATTAACACCTGTCGGGCACTGCAATACAGACGACAATTAACACGGAAACAGCAATGATCGCTACGCGACTCAAAACCAAACTCGACAATATCAAAAGTGGTAAATATCAGTCGTCAGACTTTATTATTGCAGATGCCAAAGATGGCGATATGGCGTTTGGTATTGCGGCTCCCGGGCCGATTCAGTCCAATACCGATATTTCACCGGAACTGGAAAATGCAGAGTTCAAATGCCGTGCTGACTATCTGGGCGCTATGAAAGCTATGGCTGAAAGTGAGCTTATAGATATTCTACTGATGTCAGCTTCTTCCGCTGAAACACTGCACGCAGAAAACCTGTTCAAAGATTCCAATATTACACCGGCCATACGCTTCAACGACACCACTGATATATGGTCTGCCAGAGGCTCTTGCTATCGCGAGAGTGCATCTGTTCCGTTTGCCACAGTTGATCTTGCCGCAGTGAGTTCATTGTGTCAGCTGGGGCTTTATTCAGTGACGTTTAGTAATGACCTCGAGGCCGATCTGCGTTCACTTGAGGCATATAGATCATTCAGGCTGGCTGCGCGTGATGCAGGTATGCAGCACTTTCTGGAGATATTTAATCCAGCGTTTGATATTGGATTAAACAACGCGTCAATAGGCGACTACATCAACGATATGATTTTAAAAACACTGGCGGGTGTAACCCAACAAGACGCGCCGTTGTTTTTAAAGGTGCAATTTAACGGGCAGCGAGCTATGGCGGATCTATGTGCTTATGATCCGGCCAATCTGGTGGTCGGAATACTTGGAGGTTCAGCCGGAACTACACGTGATACTTTTGAGTTAGCCAAACAGGCTGAGCAATCCGGTGCCCGTGTTGCACTTTTTGGAAGAAAAATTAATCTCTCGGAATCACCGGTTGAGTTGGTCAGGCTATTAAGATTGGTAATTGAAGAACAACTTAGTGCAGAGCAGGCTGTCGATGCCTACCATGATCATCTTTCAGAAATGAATATCAGACCGCAACGCACGCTTAGTGCAGACAATCAGATAACCGATCCTGTTCTGCAGCAGGCTTAGGTAGAGCGGAATGTCAGCAGAACGTCGTGGAATAATCAGTGCCGGTACCTGGGCGCTGGATCGAATCAAGCTTGTAGATGGCTGGCCACAGGAAGAGCATCTGGCAAAAATTATCGCAACCGACATGCAGGGTGGTGGCTCGGGATATAATCTGGCTGTTGATGTTCGCAAGCTCGATCCATCGCTACCAGTAGAAGCTATCGGTTTGCTTGGTGCAGACACCGATGGCGAGTTTCTTTTATCAAAGGCAAAAAATGAGGGAGTAAACCTTAACCAGCTCCGGCAAACGGATAGTGACAGAACCTCTTTTACCGATGTTATGAGTGATCACAGTACCGGGAAGCGTACATTTTTTCACTACACCGGTACCAATGATCTGCTCTCGCCGGATCATTTTGATTTTGATATCAGTCACGGCAAGATACTGCATTTAGGATTGCTGGGTGTGCATAAAACCATGGATTCTCCGTGGCACGATTTTGCCAACGGGTGGCAAGCAGTACTTAACTCAGCCAAAGCGAAAGGTATTGCCACCAATCTTGAGCTGGTATCTATTTCCGAAAAAGAAATTCAGACGCTGGCTTTGCCCTGTTTACCGTATCTGGATAGTTTAATTATAAATGAGTATGAACTGAGTGCGCTGTCCGGCATTAAGCTTACCGACGAACACGGAAAAATCAATCCGGAAGATTGTATTAAAGCGGCTACTTCGCTTTTCGGCAAAGGGACAATGACACTGGTGGTTGTTCACTACCCGCAGTCAGCAATTGCGGTAACAAATAGCGGTCAGGTGATTATCAGGCCAAGCTTTAATGTTCATCCTTCCTGGATAAAAAGTGCAGTCGGTGCTGGTGACGCTTTTGCCGCTGGAATGCTGTACGGTTTGCATGAAAACTGGACACTTGATAAATCGTTGGAGCTGGGTCACGGCTGTGCCGCTGCAAGTTTGCGATCGGCTACCACGGTTGGTGCGGTTGAATCCGTAGCTGAGTGTTTGAAGTTTGCCAATTGTGCAGATATTGCGAAGTAGAACTACCTGATTACCAACTAATTGATCGTTATGAGTCTTAAACCAACCTTAAATCCAGGTGCTTATGATCAGCACAGTTTTGTCAAACAGTTTGGCGGTTTGTATGAACACTCTCCCTGGGTTGCCGAGAGAGTTTGGCCAAATATAAGTGAAGAATTATCATTTGAAGAACTGGCAAAAATGCTCCGGTCTGTTGTTGATGAAGCGTCGGATGAATATAAGCTCGCGTTACTTCGCGCTCATCCTGAACTGGCGGGAAAAGCCGCGACGGAAGGCACGCTGACTGCTGAATCTACCGACGAGCAGTCACGTGCCCGACTTGATCTTTGCACACCAGAAGAATTTGAGAAATTTCACCAGTTAAACACAGCCTATAACGAAAAATTTGAATTTCCCTTTATTATGGCGGTTAGAAATAGTACCCGGGCAGAGATTCTATATTCTTTTGGTTTACGGCTGGAAAATAACCGGCAAGAGGAATTCGCAACGGCGCTGGAGCAGGTTCATCAAATTGCCCAACTGCGTTTAGACGCGTGGGTACTTTCAGCACGCAGCCCTGATAACGACGCTGAAAACAGCGATCAATAAGGAAACGAATTAGGTGCCAACCAAAGATAATAGTCCGTATCCCCGTGATCTGATTGGCTACGGTGGTAAACCGCCGGCAGCCAGGTGGCCTGAGAACGCACGGATCGCCGTACAGTTCGTCGTAAATTACGAGGAGGGTGGTGAGAACTGTGTGCTTCACGGTGATGAAGCTTCAGAAGCCTTTTTATCAGAAATTGTGGGTGCACAGGCTTATGCGGGTGCTCGTCACATGAACATGGAATCTATCTACGAGTACGGGTCTCGCTCGGGATATTGGCGGTTGCACCAGATGTTCACTGAACGCCAGATACCCGTGACGGTTTTTGGCGTCGCCATGGCGTTGCAACGTAATCAACCTGTTGTAGAAAGCATGCTCAAAGCAAACTGGGAAATCGCCAGTCATGGCTATCGCTGGATCGACTATCAGCATGTGCCTGAGGCGTTAGAGCTGGAGCATCTGCAAAAAGCAATAGAAGTACATACCTCGGTAACCGGTACGCGACCTGATGGATGGTACCTCGGGCGGTGTAGTCCCAATTCACATCGGCTGGCCGCAGCTCACGGCGAGTTTCTCTATAACGCAGATACCTATGCCGATGAATTGCCGTATTGGGATTACCAGTTCGATCAGCCGCAGCTAATGGTGCCTTATACGCTGGATGTAAACGATATGCGTTTCGCTACACCGCAAGGATTTAATTCAGGCGATCAGTTTTACGCCTATATGAAAGATAGTTTTGATCTGCTTTACGAGGAGGGCGCGCAAACTCCAAAATTGATGTCTGTCGGGTTGCACTGTCGACTGGCGGGTCGGCCGGGAAGAGAATCGGCGGTAAAACGCTTTCTGGACTACGTCATGCAACATGATAACGTGTGGCTCGCAACCCGGCGTGATATTGCACATCACTGGCGTGGCGTCTGGCCGGCGGCGGAAAGTAATGGTTAGAAAAAATGTTACAGGCGGCCGATCATGACCGCATATTTGTTGGAGTGGGTTAATCTACTCGGTCGCTGGATTCATATGATTACGGGCATAGCCTGGATCGGTGCGTCTTTCTATTTTATCTGGCTGGACAATTCACTTGAATCTCCCGGGTCTGCAGAAGACACAGATAAAGGTGTATCCGGTGAAGTATGGTCGGTGCATGGTGGTGGAATGTACCATGCCCAAAAATACAAGCTGGCTCCTGCCAAAATGCCAGAGACTCTGCACTGGTTTAAATGGGAAGCGTACACCACATGGATAAGCGGTATGTTTATGCTGGCGCTCATGTATTGGTATGGAGCCGAGATCTATTTAATTGATCCGGGTGTAGCCGCATTGTCTAAGCCTGTGGCAATTGCTATCGGTATTGCCGTCATCGCAATCGGCTGGTATGCATACAACTGGCTCTGTGAAAGTGATATTGGTAAAAAAGAAAACACCATGGCGATAATTTTGTTTATCGCGCTTTCTCTCCTTGCGTTTTTGCTATGTCAGATATTTAGCGGCAGAGGTGCGTACATGCATTTTGGTGCCATGCTCGGCACTATTATGGTGGGCAATGTATTCTTCGTTATTATTCCGGGGCAAAAGGATTTGGTGCTCGCTAAAGAGGAGGGTAGAGAACCCGATCCTATTCATGGAATCCGCGGCAAGCAACGGTCCGTGCATAACACCTATTTCACACTCCCTGTGTTATTTGTGATGATCAGTAATCACTATGCAATGACCTATGGCCATAAATACAACTGGCTTGTACTTATTGCGCTAACTGTAATCGGCGCTTTGGTACGTGTTTACTATGTTGCACGGCACAAAGGAAAAGCTTCGCTAATGCCGATTATTCTGGCATTGGCAGTGTTGGCGGGTGTTGTGGTGTTAGTATCACCAGTTCGGATGAATAGTCTGGCATCGACAGACACTGGTGCTGTTCAGATCGCGTCTATACATAGAATTGTTATTGAAAGATGTAGCTCCTGTCATGCGAATACACCATCTCAACCAGGATTTTCAGCACCACCAAAAGGAATTGTGTTTGAATCTGAAGCCGATATTATCCGCCAGGCGTTTGTTGTTCACCAACAAACTGTGGTGACAAAGGCAATGCCTATTGGCAATTTGACAGGCATTACGGATCAGGAGAGAGCAACTATTGATATCTGGTACCGGCAGATGAAAAAGTAAAGTCTATCCACAATTATTACGTATTTACCGATACCCGTTTTACAGTTTGAATTGGAGCGTATCGAAAACTATACCGAATAACATGTTCGATACCTAGTCCAGCAATGATACTTCTGCAGCCTGCCAGCCAATATCGCTACGTGTTTGTAGGAACTCGACTTTTTGACCTACTGATAACACCTTAAATCCGTCGCCTTCTATGCTGGTATGGTGGACGAATACATCCTCCTCTGCTTCGTTAACAATGAAGCCATAGCCTCTTATTTTGTCAAACCACTTCACGGTACCTACTAATTTTTCCATGTCAGCTTGTTCCAAAAAATTAAGTTGAGTTTGTTGCTTGTAAAGTCAGGCTTTATCTGTTTTTGGGTCAAAGTTGACTGCGTCACTATTTTTGAAGTTTTCTTCTGAAATTATTTTCCGATAAACCTCTTCACGGTGAACCGGTACTGTTTTTGGAGCACCAATACCGAGTTTTACATGACCATTTTTTATTGACAGTACGATGACTTCAATGTTGTCTGATATTTTTATTGCTTCATTTGTTTTTCTGGTGAGAATAAGCATTTCTAGTTCCTGTTAAAAATATTTAAAAAATCTTTTATAAGATACGGTGAGCTGGTTGAGTGCGTAAATGAACGGGTAGGTTGATGCACAGTATTTATTGCTAATCTTTTTTTAAAGTTGCAGTGATTGAAAATAACCTTATTCGAGCGCGTCAATTGCGGGTTCAAGGTTCTTTAAATCATCGTATAAGCTTCTCGCAGTTTTAAGTTGACTCATGCTCTCCGAGCACATAGGGTCGAGTTCACGCACGATTGATATTATTTTTTGTCTAGCTGATTCTGTAGTTCACTGGTTTTGTTTTTTAAGTGCTGCTTGCTTAATGTGTTTATATTCATTTTTTGGGCGCTCCTGGTGATTGGTAAAAAGGTTGTTTTATTTCCGCTTCATTTTGCAAAGGTAGTTGCACCTGAACCGTTTTCTGGCTGTGTTGGCGAACAGTATTGGCCGGTAGTGTTTCAGTGTGATGTCATTTTTGTATCAATTGTTAGAGGTTGGTATTAACTGTTTTACTAAAAATAATAAAATTCAATAGTGCTCAGTGGGTTCGACTATGAATCAATGATGTGTATACAGAGTTATGAGTCCGGCTCACTTAACGTTTTTTCTGGCGCTTACTATCTTATAAAGAAGGCAGCTATGAAAAAGACCGGTAACCATAAGGTATACGCTGATGAGCCAGAGCGTTACCAGGATCCAAAGGCTGGGCGGTGTAAATATGAAACCTGTTACTACCAGTAGTACAGACCCGCAAATCAATCTAATCGTGCTCTCTTTTGAATTAATATTCATTACGTCTTCCTGCACCAGAGTTGCTTCAATTGTTGAGGCATCGGTCTCTGGAATGCGATGTAATTAGTATCGACCCGGGAAGTATCAAGCGGGTTTCATTCGTGTATTAATTACTAGAGAATTGTTTCAAATGTATCAGTGCGCTGATCAGAGCATTTGAAACAGTCGTTCTGATTCAGGGGAATTGAATTAGGCGTTATCGGAGGGATTGTGGTCGAAGTAGGAATCCAGGACAGGTATTCGATTTACTGAGTTGGTGTTCTGTATAGCGAGCGGAAGACGGTCGATGTTTCCGGGAGAAAACAGCAACGGTCTTTTTGCGATATTCATTCGCCGGGGGTTATGTAATCAGAACCGCAGATTGTTGATGTACTATTTTTGACGGTTTGTGTTCCGGCAATGCCGGGTAGCTTTTAGTGAAATGGGTCAGTGATAATTAATTGGCAGTTATTATGTTTGCCTGCTCGGTAAGTTTCAGCCGAACACGTAGCCGATACCGCGTACCGTGCGTATCACTTCAGGCTTGCTGGGATTGGCTTCAATTTTCCTTCGCAAACGGCTGATTCTGAGATCGATAGATCGATCATACGGGTCCCAGTCTTTGTCGTGAGCCTGATTAAGAAGCTGATCTCTGTTTAACACACGCCCGCGGTTTTCTGTAAAAACCCGCAGCAGGTTGAACTCCATAGAAGTGATGTAAATCTCTGTGCCGTCTGCATCGAACAACTTTGCTGCTGCTAAATCGAGAGAACAGTTGCCAAACGGCACCGTGTTTTCATTTTCAACCGGTTTGTCGGATGCGTTTTCACTCTGTGAACGCCTGCGCAATGCAACCTTAATTCTGGCTTCCAGTTCTCTCAGATCCACTGGTTTGCCCAGGTAGTCATCAGCTCCCATTTCGAGGCCGATCACCCGGTCCACTACGTCATCTGCTGCGGTTAGCATAATAACCGGAGTATCCAGATCCGTTCTAAGTGTTCTCAGGGCGGTTAAACCATCCTCACCGGGCATATTGATGTCGAGTATGATCAGGTCCGGAAGCGCTGTTTCAAGTTTTGTCCGCATTGCTGCCGGGTTTTCGGCTACTTCGATTTCGTATCCACGGCCGCTCAGATAGTCACTAACCATTTCCCGCAGGGCTGGTTCGTCATCGCAAATCAAAATTGTTTGAGTATCACTCATTCTTTTATCTCTTATTGGAGACGAGATCAGATACCAGTATCAGGAGCTCGTTTGGAGTTACTGGTTTTTCCAGATACGGTTGGGTTGTAGCCGCCAGAAACTCCGCAACATCCTTGGAAAGCGTGTCTCCTGTGATGAATGCCATGTTCCGTGCTAATGAAGGGTTCAGCTTTAGAAGTTCATTGTAGAGCCCGGGTCCGTCAATACCCGGCATGCGCATGTCGCTCAACACGACGTCAAATTCATCTGTGCGCAGCAGGGCCAGTGCGTCATGAGAATCGTAGCGAGTTTCAACGTCATACCCTGCATCTGCAAGAATATCAGTAACCATATCGGCAACCCCGACCTCGTCATCAACCACAAGAACCCGTCCGGAACTGTTTGTAACGGGTTCTTCAGTGGTTGATAATTTCTCTGTGATGACCGTTTTGCATGGCAGCAATAAACGGAACTCGGCACCCTGTCCGAGCTGCGACTGCACATTAAGTTCGCCGCCGTGCGACTTTACAATACGGTGGCAGAACGCCAGTCCAATGCCGGTACCTTCACCGACTCCCTTGGTGGTATAAAACGGTTCAAAAATTCGGGATTTTACTTCTGCAGATATTCCCGGGCCATTGTCCCTGATGGATATCACTGCTTGTGTGGTGCCGGCATCGAGGGTCGACTCAATTACAAGCCGGCGTGGCTCGGGCTGACCGTGCAAAGCGTTCTCGGCGTTGACCAGGAGATTGGTGAAAACCTGAATAATCTGATCATCGTCGGCCTCGACGTCCGGCAGGTTCTCATCAAGATTTATCTCGACGTCTATCTCGGACTTGCGCAGGCTATGACCAACGATATCAAGGGCCGCGAGCAGTGCTTCGTTCAGGGAGCACTGCGTCAGTTCCATCGGACGCTGTCGCGCCATAGCTAAAAATGCTTTAACAATACGCGAGCAACGGTCAGCCGCCTGGGCAATGTTGTCGACCTGCTTTTTTAACGCCGGATCTTCGACGGAAGTCTGCATCATCATTGAATAGCCGACAACAACCGAGAGCGGATTGTTCAGTTCATGCGCAACACCTGCCAGTAGCTCTCCCATCGCTGAGAGTTTTTCACTTTGGTAGGCGATCTCACGTTGTTGATCGAGCTCGGCTTCAAGGGCATTTTGCTGCGTTACGTCACTGACCGAGATTAGATAACCGCCTAATTCGGTTTTATTGTAAGAAGAGGCAAGGGCTCGTCCCCCCGGGGTCATAAACCGCACTTTTTTACGGTAACTTTTAACAATATCCACATTGTTCTGAATGAATTCATCACGAGTCAAATTCATTTCAGGTGGAGGGCGCAATACGCCTCGATCATACGATTGGCGCAGTACTTCTTCTCGTGTTGTGCCAGCAGCCGGGACATTCTCTATGCCGCCCAATGCCATCTCCGCATATTTAGCATTGCAAAATTCAAAATGCAGGTCTTTATCGTAGAGGCATATGCCTTCGTCGAGGGCTTCCATCGCATCAGTTACAATTGTTCGCGCGCGCTCTTCAACTTTTTTGCTCTCGGTAACATCTTTCCATGTGACGGTATTTCCACCTTCTGAGGTACGTGCAGTTGAGGCAATAAAGACCCGTCCGTCAGTATGTTTTAACTCGAACTGACGACCGAAGGCAGGATTTGGTCCGGACACAATGTCGTTACAGTATTCGATCCATTCTTCTGCATCGATCAGATCGCCGCCTGCAGATAAGCCTGTAATAATTTCTTCGCGCGGACGGCCATAGGTCATCAGATGGGCGGATGACGGGAGAAGCTCTTTCATAGCCCGGTTAGCGAGCATCATCCGGTTATTCTTGTCGTAAAGTAAAAATCCCTCGTCTATTGCGTCGAGCGCTTCAGTTAGGCGCGAGTGTGCCAGCGTTGACTGATTGACCTGTCGGGTGGCTTCCTTGGTGGCGTAAGTTTCATTCTCCCGAAAGTAGGACATGCAGCCGCCTTCGGGAGTCGAATGTGTGTAAAGGCCCACCGTCTGTCCGTCATTGAGCAATACACCGAAGCCCTTGGCTTGAAACTGTATCGCTTCAAGGATTTGCTGTTTGTAGGTTTCCGCAGTGACGCCCTTGGGCATCACAATCACTTTGCCCTCAACCAGCTGGTGGATGAGGTCAAAGGCACTTGCTGAGGGTGGACAATTTTTCCGCAGGTAGTATCGATAGCCTGACAGCCATCTCTGGTTGCCATACACAATCCGGAGTTCAGCGTCCCAAAGAATGCACGAGACGTTCAGGCAATCCGTAGCGTTGAAAATCATTGCTTTGTTTCGTTCTTTTTCTGCCTGCTTTACCTCTCTGCTGTTTTGGACTGTCGTCTCCCGGTTCGCAGAATTTCCTTTATCGGAAATAATCTGATTGTTAAAACGCTGGCCGAAAACCTACCAGCGAAAGTCTCACCAAACGAATGTTAGGTCCTTAAGGTATCAGTGAGGTGTCATATAACGGTGTTTTTGTATCAATTGTATCAGTCGTATTTTTTGTACTACGAGCTCTGATCCTGGCCCGTGCGCAAATTGGCAAGCAGCACCTGCACAAGTTTCTGGTTGCCAGGGGTCTGGTTGGCAGAGATCTGGTCGCAAGGGGGCTGGTTGGTAGAGGCGTGGTTTGGTAAAACCCGGAATTGGCAAAACCTGAATTGGGTTGACCCCGGGGGAAAGCAGGGGCTGTGTTTCACTGATATCCAATACGTGGATGTTGAGTGAACACATGGGGTTCAAGGCCCCTTTAATTAGTGAAATTCATTCACCAGACTTTTGCTCGCCAATTGATTGAATGGCACGGCATGCATCACAAGAATAAATAACGAAACTTGTATGGCGGCTAATGGTATGGATATAACGTTCTACAACCTGACGGCAGAGACGCTTGCGCGAATGCAGTTTGCGTTCACCGTGTCATTTCACATCATATTTCCAGCTTTCTCAATCGGGCTTGCGAGCTACCTTGCGGTTCTTAACGGGCTTTGGCTCTACACCAAAGAGCCACGTTATCGATTGTTGTTTGAATACTGGAAAAAGATATTTGCCATAGCATTTGGTATGGGGGTGGTGTCGGGTATCGTGATGTCTTATCAATTCGGCACCAACTGGAGTGTGTTTTCAGATAAAACCGGCCCGGTACTGGGACCGTTGATGGCGTATGAGGTTTTGTCCGCATTTTTTCTGGAGGCAGGTTTTTTGGGCATCATGCTGTTCGGCCGCGAAAGAGTTGGGCCGGGTCTGCACATGTTTGCTACCGCAATGGTGGCAGTCGGTACACTGATGTCTGCAACATGGATATTGTCGGTCAATTCGTGGATGCAAACACCAGCAGGCTACAGCATCAACGAGGCAGGACAGTTCGTCCCTGATAACTGGTGGGAAATTGTTTTTAATCCATCGTTTCCATATCGACTGGTGCATATGAGTCTGGCTGCATTTCTGACCGTAGCGTTTGTAGTGGGTGGGGTTGGAGCCTGGCACATGTTACGTAGCCACAAAGGCGACGCAACTAAAACCATGTTCTCTATGGCGATGTGGATGGTTGTGATCGTAACACCTATCCAGATTATCGCCGGTGATCTGCACGGAATTAACACTCTCCAGCACCAGCCTGCCAAGGTTATGGCAATGGAAGGTCACTATGACAGCTACCCCAATGGTGCGCCTTTGTACCTGTTTGGCATTCCTAACGCTCAGGAAAAACGGATTGACTATGCGATCAAAATTCCGAAGCTCTCAAGCCTGATACTCAGGCACGACTTAAATGCACCTTTGGATGGGTTAGATACCATTCCAGATAACGAGGAGCCACCTGTGTTTATTGTGTTCTGGAGTTTCCGGATAATGGTGGGATTGGGCCTTATTATGTTGGTGGTAGGCCTGTGGAGTCTATGGGCGCGTTTTAAAAGGCGATTGTTTGATAGTCCGTTTTTACATCGTGCAGTTTTACTTATGGCACCGTCGGGTTTTATTGCAGTACTTGCCGGCTGGATTACTACCGAGGTAGGTCGCCAGCCATATACTGTGTACGGAGTTTTACGCACTGCTGATTCACTAGCCCCTGTTAGTGCCCCGGCAGTTGCGGCATCACTTATCGGTTTTATTGTGGTTTACTTTTTTGTTTTTGGTGCAGGTGTTTTCTATATCCTGCGGCTGATGAGTAAGCCGCCTTCACAGCAGAAAATACGTTTGCGTGAAGGCCCGATCAGAACTGCAGGTAACACTCCCGTTAACCATGTCCGCCAGTCTTCATCTGATTTTACGGGAGCGAAACAATGACCATTGATCTACCGTTTATCTGGGCCGGTATTATCGGTTTCTCAGTACTTGTCTACGTGATTCTCGATGGTTTTGATTTGGGGGTTGGCATATTGTTTCCACTGGCAGGCAGTGAGCTAAACAAAGACATCATGATGAATTCCGTTGCCCCCGTTTGGGACGGCAATGAAACCTGGCTGGTCATGGGCGGTGGTGGATTGTTTGCTGTTTTTCCGCTGGCGTATGCGACGCTATTGCCGGCACTGTATATGCCGTTGACTATCATGTTACTGGCGCTGGTATTCAGAGGAGTTGCGTTTGAGTATCGTTGGCGTGCAACACGAACAAAGGCCGTTTGGGATCTGTCATTTTTTGCCGGATCATTGGTTGCTGCACTTATGCAAGGTATTGCATTAGGCGCAATGGTGCAGGGGATAGAAATTGAAAACAGAGCGTATGCCGGTGGCTGGTGGGACTGGTTATCGCCATTTTCTATTTTGTCGGGTGTTGCAGTCTGCGCGGGTTATGCCTTGCTCGGGGCGACCTGGCTTGTAATGAAAACAGAAGGATCGCTACAGGATAAAATGCGTAACTTCGCGTGGTGGCTTGCCATTGTTACGTTGGGGTTTATCGGTGTAGTTAGTATCGTAACTCCATTCCTTGACGCGTCGTACTACAGAAGGTGGTTTTCGCTGCCTACACTGGCGTTCACAGGAATTGTTCCAGCTCTGGTTTTAGTAACAGCGTGGACATTATTCAGGGGTTTAAAAGACAAGAGTGATTACTCACCTTTCCTTGCGTCAATTGTACTTTTTACGTTGTGCTTTATCGGCATAGTGATAGGGTTTTATCCACACATAATTCCACCATCTCTCACAATCCATGAAGCAGCTGCACCCAAAGAGAGCCTGATCTTCGCGCTGTATGGCACGGTGGTGCTAATTCCACTTATTCTAGGCTATACCGCCTATGCATACTGGGTGTTTCGCGGGAAAGTTGATCCCGCTGAGGGGTATCACTAGTGGACCGTAGCAACTCAGGTAACCGTTTACTGTGGTTTGTCGTTATCTGGCTGCTGAGTGTATTTGTACTTGGCATTGTGGCTTTCTTGATAAAGTTGGTTTTACTTTAATTTGGGTAGTTTCCCTCGGCCTACTTACCTTTGATGTCACCTTTTTACATGGAGCTGATTACATGTGGTCCGCCAGTCTGTTAAGCACAGTACGATAGTCTTTATCAATTTTTTCGCGCTTAATATGGCTGCCGTCTCTCACCATGTGGCGACCTGCAGTCCAGACATCTTTGATCATGCGGTCATCACCTGCAAATACCCAGGTGTCGAGTAGTACATCTCCAGTTCTTCCGTGTAAATCAACATGGCTTGCGTCAAGAGTAATTAGATCTGCCCATGAGCCCGACTCAATACGTCCGCATTGACGGTTTGCGGCTTTTGCACCACTTGACAGAATTTCATCAAACAGTCGCCGCGCGGTGGATTTATCTTGTGTTGCAAGTGCCGCGCGGGAGTGATCACGCAGTCGTTGTGAATAGTCCAGTGTTCGCAGTTCTTCCGAAAGTGAAATCCTGATGTTTGAATCAGACCCGATTGCCAAAGCACCGCCGTGCTGAAACCAGTTTAATCCATCAAAGATACCATCTCCCAGGCTGGATTCGGTGATCGGACAAAGCACGGCGATTGCCCCGGACGTAGCCAGACCCATGGTTTCGTGTGGCAGCATCTGAGTGCAATGTATCATGCACCATTGTTCGCTTAGCTCAGAGTTACTCAGTATCCATTCAACCGGGCGGCTACCCCATGCGGCTTTAACTTCTTCAACCTCGGCGATTTGTTCGGCCAGATGCAGATGTATTGGTTTTCCGTTTGCGAGTGCTGCAAGACGTGGTAAATCATCTGGAGCTACTGCACGCAGGCTATGTGGTGCCAGACCTATGGTTGCGTCATTGGTGAGCTTATCAACTGAGCTGGATGCGCCTTCATACAGTTTCGCAAAGTGGTCAAAGTTATTGCCGAAGCGGATTTGGCCCGGTCCAAGTTTGCGCCGATCACACCCGCCAAATTCATAATGTACTGGTAAAAGCGTTAGTCCAATGCCGCTGATAACGCTTGCTGCGGCGATACGCTCAGCCATTTCAGAAAGATTGGTGTACTGGATACCTCGCGGCTGATGATGCAGGTAATGGAATTCAACATTGGTGGCGTAGCCTGACTCAAGCATTTCCATTTGCACAAAGGCTGCAATTGCTTCCACATCATCGGGCGTTAGCTGATCCAGAAAGCGAAACATCAGTTGTCGCCAGGTCCAGAACGAATCATTCGGGTTGGGGCCACGCCGCTCGGTCAGGCCCGCCATGGCACGCTGAAATGCATGGCTGTGTGCATTTACCGGGGCAGGTAAAAGTACGTCTACGGAATGATCTGCGCTTGAACCGTTGCTGCCAGTAGCTGCATCGTGGCTAACGTTTTCAATACGACCATTTGCATTGACATTCACTGATACATTCAGCGCCCAACCGGAGGGCAGCAATGCCTGTTTAGCAAAAATTGACGTCATTGCGTGAGTGCCTGACAGTGTTTACTATGTCGGCTCATAGTATAGATAATTATTGTTTTTAACAAAGGTATTCATGCTACTCACTAACGCAACTCTGGCAGCGATGACCACAGGCTTGAACGATCAGCCTTATGGAATGATCGAGTCGGGTGCGATTGTGATTAAAGATAATAAAATATCGTGGGTCGGCTCTATGGTCGATTTACCAACTAACTATAGCAATGAAAAGGTTCTCGATTTAGAGAATAGAGTGGTTACACCCGCGTTTATCGATTGCCACACCCATATTGTACATGGAGGCAATCGCGCAAGAGAATTTGAAATGCGGCTTCAGGGCGCAAGTTATGAAGAAGTAGCACGCGCTGGTGGTGGTATTGTATCAACGGTCTCTGATACTCGCGCTGCAAGTGAAGATGAACTTGTGCGATCTGCTTTGCCCCGGTTGGATGCGCTTATCGCAGAGGGTGTTAGCTGTGTTGAAGTTAAATCCGGCTACGGACTGGATGTTGATACCGAACTACGGATGCTGCGTGCTGCACGTTCGCTGGAAAAACATCGCTCAGTACGTATCAAGACAACCTTTCTTGGCGCTCATGCGGTGCCCGCTGAATATACCAGGGGTGCTGACGCGTATATAGATGAAGTTTGCATTCCAGCTCTGCAGGCGGCGCACAAAGAAAATCTGGCAGACGCTGTAGATGGATTTTGTGAAGGAATAGCGTTTACACCGGAGCAGATAGAGCGCGTTTTTAAAGCAGCTAAAAGTCTGGGCGTACCGGTAAAACTGCACGCTGAACAATTGTCGAATATAGGTGGTACACAGTTAGCGGCAAGATACAACGCACTGTCAGTGGATCATATCGAATACGCTAATGAAGACGATGTGAAAGCAATGGCAGTCGGTGGTTGTGTTGCGGTACTGTTGCCGGGTGCTTTTTATACGATTCATGAAACTCAACAACCGCCTCTTGATCATCTGCGCAAACACAATGTTCCAGTCGCGCTGGGCACTGATTGCAACCCCGGTTCTTCACCTCTGGCCTCTCTGCTGCTAACCATAAATATGGCCTGTACTCTTTTTAAAATGACACCGGAAGAAGCGCTGGCAGGTGTAACATGCAATGCTGCTATAGCACTGGCGCTGACAGACTGCGGCACAATAGAGGCGGGCAAACGCGCAGATTTATCAGTATGGAATGTCGAGCATCCATCGGAGCTTGCGTATCGCATTGGCTTTAACCCATTGTATAAAAAAATTATTGGAGGTCAGCTTTGAGCCTGACCTTAATACCGGGAAAAGCGACATTAGCACTGCTGGAAAATATCTGGCGTAACTCGGCTGCTGTAGTTCTGCACAAAGATGCGCGTGCATCTATTGATGCGTCATCCGCTCTGGTGGCAAAAGCCGCAGAGGGAAGTGAAGCGGTCTACGGGGTAAACACAGGGTTTGGAAAGCTTGCCAGTGTAAAAATAGCAAGTGAAGACACTACCATCTTACAACGCAATCTGATTCTCTCGCATTGTTGTGGTGTTGGCGAGCTACTTGATATAAAAACCACACGCTTGATGATGGTATTAAAGCTGTTATCACTTGGGCGTGGCGCGTCAGGAGTCACGTGGACCACTATTGCTCAAATAGAAAACATGCTTCGTAAAGACATAATACCCGTGGTTCCGGATCAGGGCTCTGTTGGCGCTTCGGGAGATCTCGCGCCACTTGCTCATATGGCAGCTGCGATGATGGGTGAGGGCGATGTTATTTATAAATCCACACGTATGCCTGCTTTTGAGGCATTGGCATCTGTGGGTATGACCGGCATTACACCCGGCCCTAAAGAAGGACTTGGCCTTATCAATGGAACTCAGTTTTCTACTGCCTGTGCGTTAGCCGGACTATTCGAGGCATGGCGCAACGCTTCCGCTACTATTATCTCTGCATCGTTGTCGACCGATGCCATCATGGGTTCTACTGCACCGCTCGCAGATGAAATTCATACCTTGCGCGGACACCCGGGTCAGATAGCTGTAGCGCGTGCGATGCGTGAAGTAATGCAAGGTTCCGAGATTCGTAACAGCCATCGTGACGGAGACTCCCGTGTACAGGATCCCTATTGCATTCGCTGCCAGCCACAGGTAACCGGTGCTGCTATGGATCTTCTGCATTTCGCAGCACGTACTCTGGAGATTGAAGCAAACGCTGTCACGGACAACCCGTTGGTTCTTGTTGATGGCGAACGGATAGTGTCTGGTGGTAACTTTCACGCCGAGCCGGTTGCATTCGCCGCTGATCAAATAGCGCTAGCACTGTCCGAAATTGGCGCAATTTCCCAACGTCGTGTGGCTCTTATGGTAGACCCGACGCTTTCCTTTGATCTGCCACCTTTTCTTACCCCGGAACCGGGTTTAAATTCAGGGTTAATGATTGCGGAAGTAACAACAGCCGCATTAATGAGTGAGAACAAGCATTTGGCAAATCCGTGCTCGACTGATTCAACTCCTACCTCCGCTAATCAGGAAGACCATGTGTCTATGGCAGCACATGGTGCGCGCAGGCTAAAGCGTATGAACGAAAACCTGAATGTGATTATTGGCGTTGAACTCATGTGTGCAGCACAGGGAATAGAGTTTCGCCAGCCTTTGGTAACCAGCAAAAAACTGGTACACGTTATGAAAATAATTCGCAGTGAAGTACCGGCGATCGAACAGGATCGCTACATGGCAGATGACATAAACCGTGCGGCGAATCTTGTTGCCAACGGTAAAATCATAGCTGAAGCAGAGCTTAGTGGTTACTGTATCGGAGATATCTAATGAGCACTCCTATCGACTCGCGACACAATCAACGTCAGGTTTTCCCTGCCACCGGTACCGATATTACTGCTAAAAGCTGGCTCACTGAAGCACCCATGCGAATGCTAATGAATAATCTGCACCCTGATGTTGCAGAGAACCCGCACGAACTGGTGGTATATGGCGGCATAGGGCGTGCGGCTCGCAGCTGGGAGGACTTCGATAAGATTGTGGATTCACTAACACAGCTCGAAGAAGACGAAACTCTCCTTGTGCAATCTGGAAAACCGGTGGGAGTATTTAAAACACACAAGGACGCACCGCGTGTGTTAATAGCCAATTCAAATCTGGTGCCGCACTGGGCCACCTGGGATCACTTTAACGAGCTGGATAAAAAGGGCCTTGCTATGTATGGCCAAATGACTGCAGGTTCGTGGATATACATTGGAACGCAGGGTATTGTTCAAGGTACCTATGAAACTTTTGTCGAGGCGGGACGCCAGCACTTCAATGGCAATCTTACCGGCAAATGGATATTAACCGGTGGCCTCGGTGGTATGGGTGGTGCCCAGCCACTGGCAGCTGTTATGGCTGGTGCCTGCTGTCTGGCTGTGGAGTGTGATGAAACGCGTGCCGATTTCCGCTTGCGCACACGCTACGTCGATGAAAAAACAGATTCCCTGGACGCCGCACTTGAGCTCATTGAGCAATGGACAAAAGCCGGTGATGCAAAATCGGTAGCGTTGATTGCCAATGCAGCTGATGTTTTTACAGAACTTGTTGAACGCGAAGTTCGACCCGATATTGTCACCGATCAAACCAGTGCACACGATCCCGTTCATGGTTATCTGCCGCAAGGCTGGAGCGTGGCGGAATGGCGGGCGAAGCAGGAAAGCGAACCCAGGACAGTAGAGAAGGCGGCACGGGCTTCGATGAAAGTTCAGGTACAGGCGATGGTAGCTTTTTGGAACGCTGGTATCCCCACACTCGACTACGGTAACAATATCCGCCAGGTTGCCCGGGAGGAAGGTCTTGAGAATGCATTTGCGTTTCCGGGTTTTGTACCTGCTTACATCCGCCCGTTGTTTTGTCGTGGTGTTGGACCGTTCCGCTGGTGTGCGTTGTCGGGCGATCCTGAAGATATCTACAAGACAGATGCAAAAGTAAAAGAGCTAATCGATGACGCACATTTGCACAACTGGTTAAACATGGCGCGTGAGCGCATTGAATTTCAAGGTTTGCCAGCGCGAATTTGCTGGGTGGGTCTCGGTCAACGCCACAAGCTTGGACTTGCCTTTAACGAGATGGTGCGCAGCGGTGAGCTGACAGCACCTGTTGTTATTGGTCGAGATCATCTCGACTCCGGATCAGTAGCGTCTCCTAATCGCGAAACCGAATCTATGAAAGATGGATCTGACGCGGTGTCAGACTGGCCGTTACTGAATGCGCTTCTTAATACAGCGTCGGGTGCAACCTGGGTATCTTTGCATCATGGTGGTGGTGTGGGTATGGGATTTTCCCAGCACTCCGGTATGGTGATCTGTTGTGATGGAACCAAAGATGCGGATCGAAGGATTGAACGTGTCCTTTGGAATGATCCTGCCACCGGAGTAATGCGACACGCCGATGCGGGTTACGGCATTGCATTGGACTGTGCGCGTGAAAACAGTTTAAAGCTGCCTGGTATTACCGGCTGAACATCATCCCGGATTCAAAGAAGTCAGTGGAAAAAGAAAATCGTAAATGCGTTTTGTCATTTGTGCAATCTCTGATCCTGTGAGGTCAGCGTTACCGACAGAATCCTCAGCACGTGGCCAGCGTGCGTTCACTGTTATCTGCTTATCAACCGCCAGTACCGGCATCGTACACTCTGAGGGATCGCAATAAACGACCAGTGCAAAGTTAACCGGGTAAGGCGATACGACCTGACAACTTAAAGAATCCTCTTCTGTAGTGCTGGCACAAAGAAAATTAGAACCACGTGTAACCACTGCGTCAGCCTGATCCAGCATAGTGCGGTGACGCTCTGCGTTTTTTTCTGCCGCTGTGTTGGTGCTATCTACAACACTGACACCCAGCTCGGTTAAATTAATTGCAGTTTGCTCTGGCAGGTATTGAACGCTGGTAACAACAGGTATTGGGTTTCCATGGCCATCTTCTCCGATATCTTCGATTGGCAAGCATTCGGTACTCTCCAGTTTGATCAGTTTGGAGCCGTCGAAGCCTTCTGCCCTTAATATACTGCCACCGCGATACAAGACACCGTCGTTGCCTTTTGTGCCGAAATCTACAAAACGAAAAAAATCCGGACAGGCTTCAGCGTTAACCCGGCCGACCGACGAGAGAAGTATCCATACCAAAAGTGATAGTGTTGCTGTGGTTTTGGGCATATTCAGAATATCTCAACCTGAAGACTGAATTGAAGGATAACAAAGCACCTATGGAAATCAATACTATACAAGTCGATTATGCATTCAGGTGTTAGCGCAACAACCTTTTAGCATTGTAGCGAGCCACGGTAATCTCCTCATTATTTAAACTTAGTCCGTTAGAGCCTGGGTACAGCAATCTGGTTGAGTCATGACGCGGATGGTACAGTCCCAGGATATGTCCTATTTCATGGCTGGTTACGCGGTAGTCTTTGTTTAGCGGATTGTCTACAACAAAAATTGAATTTACACCCTGGGGTTTTAAGCCATTTGGCCCGCCCAGTGATCGCACATAGAAGGTCCATATCACCGCTCTGTTGTTGACCTGACCAACCTCTATTTCCCCGTGCCGTATTGCTCTAAAAAAACTGGCAATACCACCACGGCCTCTTTTGTGTATGAGTCCGTATAAAAATTCCCCGGACACGCTAATGCGTTTCACGGTGACTGGTTTAATACGGATTCCTGCCTGAGCCCAGATTTTGTTCACTTGCTGAAAATGATCCTGCATACTGTCTACACGTCGTTGACTTGACATTGGAGTATTCTCATCGTCGCCATCGACAACAAAAACCGCGACCGGAATAGTCAGTATTTTTAATTGGGTATTAGCCACCAGTTCGAGCTGGGCACTATTTGGAATTGACCAGACGGCTGCTGTGATCGTTATAAATAAGAGCCAAAATCCAACTGTTTTTGTCCCGGTCATATTCCGCAAGTCGAGATGAAAACTATTTGAGTGAAGCAAATGGAAACAGTTCTCGATCAAATAGTATGTGTAGGTATTAAAATAATATTTCCGGGGTTTAACTCCTTATTCCCGGGTCGTCCGGGCAATGATTTATGTGACAGATTGCTGGCTAGCTCTTCGCATGAATATCAGGTCACATGATTGCCTTTTGAGGGATTTGCAGGGATAAAATCAGTGTTAGGCTTGTCACACAAGAGGTGTTAGAAGCTGCAAAGTGACGCCGGTTGCAGCCAAATTTTCAGCCCGGGCTAGTGTCAAAAATCGATAATTTCGATTATTAGTATTTATTGCAGTGTCCGCTAAGATGAAATTCAAGCAAAATCATCGGATCGAAAGGCTGTGTCAAATATCAGGATATTTTAGAACCTAATGAGCACTCGCTTTTTACTCATTATTGTCTTTATTGCTGGTCTGAGTTCAGGTTGGTTAGGTAAAGCCTATCTGGACCCTGTGCAATCGACACTGATTAACGTTGTCAAAAACGGCAGTCGAGGGGTGACTGAAACCGCGACCGCCACCCCTGCGGATTTCACGCGTGCGCAGGATACATCCATACAAAATTTGAGCGACACTCGCGCTGCGACGCAAGATATTCGGCTGACTGATACCGCAAATATTACAGACAGATCTGGTGCTACCACTATTTTGGGAGCGTTTAAACAATTCCTGAACGACCGACTCTACTACGATGCAATGATACATTATCAGGAGCATTTTCAAAAAAATGCACAGACTGATATTGCACTGAGAAGTGCATTCCTCGATCACTTAAAAGCATTATCTGCCAATCGACAGGGCAGTGACTTTTCTGAATTAATACAAAGCTATTTATCCATATACTACGATGACATTGACGTATTGTTTTTACTCGCGGACTATAACCAGAATAATGCTGCATATCTTGAAGTGGTAGATGTGTATCTGCTTGCTAAAACCTATGCGTACAACGATGCAGATGGTCAAAGTGTACTTTCACGATTTGATAAATTCATAAAAGAAACAGACAGTTTATATACCAATCAGAAAAACTGGCTTGCGTTAATTAACTTTTATTCGTACGTGAACACATCAGGTTTAATGACATCACCGTATCAATATCGACAGGCGCTGGCTCACTTGCGCGGTGGTGACGAATATTTTGCTATTGAGCAGCTCAGGTTATTGGTGAATGATAGTTTGGTGGGTGAATCCGCTGCGATAACTTTAAATAATTTAACAGATAACACTGAAACACCTGTGGCCGCAGCCAGTTCTGCGTGGGAAGGTTCAGAGTCTGTGCCTTTAGAAAAGCTGGGAAATCAGTTTCTGGCTAACCTGACCATCAATCGGCAGGATCAAATTAAATTACTAATTGATACGGGCGCTTCAATAACTACCTTGTCACGAAGCTCGTTTGATTCGCTTATAACCAATGGTGATGCTGTTGAACAGGACAGAAGGGTTTTTCGCACTGCCAGTGGCGTGGTTATGGGGACTGTTTATACTGTTTCAGATTTAGATTTGGGGCCGTACAGGTTAAAAAACACACAAATAGCCGTGCTGGATTTTGATACTAACCGGAACATTGACGGTCTGTTGGGTATGAATGTGTTGGGGCAATTCCGTTTCCAGATCGATCAGGAAAATACGCGCTTAATATTAAGCCAATAATTAAGCGCCAGGAGTCTGCGCGGTAGAAGCCTGCGTAGCGAGAACGTGCCATGGCGACGGCGTTTTTACTATCATTTGAGGCGCATAGCCCTATCTTAATAAAGGTAAGGCATACGCAACGAAAATTATCGATCCCTAATTTGTAGAAAATGGCGCACCGCCAAGGCACGTTCGCAGTAGCAGAGGTTCTGCCGCGCAGGCTCCCAGGTGCTGTTAAACTTAATACTTTCGTTTAAGTTGGCGAATTATTTTAAGTTATTTCAATTCTGAACTCGGTCGGGTCTGTTGTTAGGTTTCCGTTTCGATTAGCGCTTTAAGTTTGTTGATTTGGGTTTCATGATCAGTTTGCATTTTTTTCTTTGAACTGAAGAAAAAAATGACCTTCATCATGAGGCCAATACGAACGAAATCGGCAGACGCGAACAGGCGTGTTTTGTTTGCTTCCAGCTCTTCAAAATCGTTAACAATTTCCATATCGAAGTAGCTTGAGGTCATAAACAACTTAATATGCGTCGGTGGCTCGTACGCGGTGATTGTTTCTTCCATAGTAAATTCACCTTTACCCTGGCGATAGGTATGGTGTGATGTGTCACCAATTTTTGGTGATTGGATGTTGCCGGAAATTTGCTCGTAGCGTACGAAGTCGTTGAGCCATTTGGAAAGATTATCCGGGTTGTTACTATAGTTCCACACAGCCTGTAGTGGCTTGTTTACTATAACTTCGTGAGTGAGCTTCATCTGCCGGGTCTCCGCTGTTATGGCCTGCGGCAAGGGTTGCGAAAATTGTTACGCGGAGGCCGATTGAAGGACTACGTAAATCCCTGATATACAGTTACATGCAATGGCAAAATACTGAATTGCTTTCGATGTTTCAATTTGTTTTCAGTAAGGTAATTTGACGAAGGCCTGCGCCAGGAGCAGTAGTGGTATTAACAGTTGTTTTGCCTTTTGTTTTATATATGAGTCTTTGTTGGCAGCTTATTTTACGTCGACTTAGTAGTAGCGTCTCATTCAAATAATCTTCCGCATGTTATATTAACCAGAAAATGTAGTCCAAAAACATCTGTATGTTATTGAGCGGCTCGAACAGGAAGTGTCAATAGGGCAATGGCCAAGTGCAATTGCCAAGTGCAAAGGTCCTGGTACATTTATGAAAGAGAAACACATAGTGCGACCTCACATTATTGTATTAATCTTGCTCGCAGGATGCACTAGTCCCATTGAGTTAGGCAATGACGCCCCGGCACACCACGGTCGTGACGGTACCTTCACTAACTCTAATGGCGAAGCAATTGAGAACTCTGTTGGGGACTTGCTCAAGTGGCAACGCGAAGCACCTGATGTAACACCGTTAAAGTTAGCGACGGTGTCACCAGAGCTGGAAATCCTTTTAAACCCGGGTGAAGCACAAGTTACCTGGATTGGGCACAGTACCTTTTTGCTGCAAGTCGGGGGTCTCAATATTCTGACTGATCCTATATTTTCTGATCGAGCCTCACCGGTGAGCTTTGCAGGTCCACAACGTACAACCCCTCCTGCGATGACAATAGAGCAGTTGCCCCACATCGATATTGTGCTTATCTCCCATAGCCACTACGACCATCTTGATAAGCCCAGTGTCAAAGCATTGAATGCAAGGCAATCTGATAATCCTCCGTCTTACTACGTGCCGCTGAGGTTAAAGCCCTGGTTTACAAAGCGAGGCATAGGCAAGGTGACTGAACTTGATTGGTGGGACAGTGTGAAAATTGGAAATACAACGCTGCACGCTGTACCAGTGCAGCACTGGAGCAGCCGAACTCCATTTGATCGCAATAAGACCTTGTGGGCCGGATTTCTTGTAGATTCACCAGTGCTTCGGGTGTTGTTTGTTGGTGACAGCGGTTATTCGGATGACTTTAAAACTATTGCGCGGAGGCTGGGTAAAGTTAACGTTGCTCTGGTACCAATTGGGGCCTACGATCCACGCTGGATTATGAAAAGCTCGCATATGAATCCGGAAGAAGCCTTGCAGGTAGTGAAAGATGTCGGTGCAACGCGGGCAATAGGAATGCATTGGGGCACGTTTGCATTAACGAACGAACCCATGGCTGAACCCGCAGAGCGAGCGTCCGCTACTGGTATTATTGAAACACCAAAACCCGGTGAAACAATTGATTTGACCGAAAGTTAGCTGCTCGCTATCAATGGATTACTAGCTCCGCCAAGTTGCATCCTGCCGGTCCAGCAGACGTAACCAGGCTGGCCATTCGGGTAGCCGGATATCAGCACCGGCTGCAGAGTCTCCGCTTTCAAATTGATCTCTGGTGCGAGTCATTACTTCATGGTTGAGCGAGTTCAATGGTGTGTTTGTCGCCATTGCTTTGAGTTGGCTGCGACAAGCCATCTCGAAGTTATACATTCGGCTAACTGTCCACGGAATATTAGGTGCGCAGACCAGAACTCCGTGATTTTTAAGTATCAACGTATGGTTGGTGGCACCCAGATCCTCTATCAGGCTTTTGCGTTCAGCTTCATCCAGTGCAATGCCTTCAAAATCATGGTAGCCAATGCGTTCATAAAACATACACCCCGTTTGCGTCATGGGAATAAAGCCGCTGCTGACGCAGGCAAGTGCTTCAGCTTCAGCGGAGTGGGTGTGCATTGAGCATTGGAAATCCGGCCGTGCTTTGTGAACAGCGGAGTGGATTACGTATCCGGCTTTATTGATCGGGTGAGGGCTATTGCAGAGTTTGTTACCGTCAATATCGATCTTTACCAAATTAGACGCCGTGATTTCGTCATACATAAGCCCGAACGGGTTAATTAGTAAATCTTCCGTACCTGGTATACGCGCGGTGATATGGTTGTAAACCAATGTCGTCCAGCCATAGTGATGAGCCAGTCGATAACATGCTGCCAACTCAACACGGGTTTGCCATTCTTCTGCAGAGTATCCGCTGGGCGCTTCAAATTGTGGATACAAGGAGAGATCGCTTATAGTATTTATTGCAGATGCTTTGTTCATTGCAGATACTTAATTGGTAATTTAGATGCCAATAATCATAAGACGTTACTGACAATTTTGCACGTGTGGAATTACGGGTAATCGGTCGCAGAGCAGTCGTAGCCGGTTAACGCAGAGGATGTTAACCGATGGTTAGTTTTCACTATAATCTTCTCTTTCAAGAGACTCGAAAGCTTCGAAGATCCAGTGACGTATTGCCAATACCATGGTCGTGCCCTGGCGCTGATTTAAAGGTAGCTTGCGCTCCTCGCGCACGGTGTCATCAAACATTTGTCCGATAGCATGTAAGCGTTCCAGTATTTGTTGGCGCGCGACTTTGGAGATGTCTCCGTTTTTCACCAGACGCAAACAACCCTCGCCGGCGAAATCGGTATTAAAGAATGGGCCCTGTACTTCCTTTCTAAAGAAGCGTTCGATTGGCCCGTCTGGTTGCCAGGTGAAATTTGTTGCTATCAGGGGCTTAACGCGGTTGCCGGGCAGTAGCTCAATGAGTTTCATTCTGTCGAGTCGCGCCAGATAACGAATGCCTTCCACTTCAGTGAGCTGGTAGCGGTTTAAAATATCTGCAAATGTCCAGTGATTCACCAGGCAGTAGGCCGTGAGAAGGAGCTTGGGATCACTGATCAGTTCAGTCTCCTGTTCGAGCGTTAGACGTTGCAATTGTCTCGCTGCACTGTCGCTTGCCTGCACCAGATCGCTCAGATCCATCGACAGGATCTCACAAACTCTGTCGAGTCTGGTGAGCGTCATATTGCCACTGGAAAACATCTGCTTTACGGCAGATTCAGATAGCTCCAGTTGCTGCGCCAGTTCACGGTAGGTGACACCGCGTATCTTTAGCTGGTTTTTTAGTTCGTGAACGAGTCGAGCTGCTTGCGCCATAGAGTGCAGTATTTCAGACCAAAGAGTCAGTTATTTTAGACTTTTTTCGTAAAGGTGGCGAAAAACAATCCTCCAGCCGACACTATGGCCACATTTATTAAAGTGGAGTGACACCAATGAGTTTAATTAAAAGGCTGGTTACAACGGTTCATAGCAGTGTTGATAAAACACTTGCTGGCATGGAAAACCACGAAGCGGTTGTTGATGCTGCGTTGCGAGACAGCCGCGAAGCTGTTAGCCGAGCCAGGGTGCGGCTGAGCCGTCTCGAGAAGGATGGCAGGCAACAGAATAACCGGATTGCGGAGCTAAGCAGTGAGGTAGGGCTTTGGAACGAACGCGCTCGATCGGTAGCAGAAAGTGATCGTCCCAAGGCGCTTGCGTGTATCAGGCGTCGCAAGACATGTGAGCAGGATCTCAAGTTGGCTAAGGTACAGGCTGCGGAGCATACCCGTATAGAGCAACGGGTGCGCGACAGCATTGCTGAATCGACCAATCGTGTGCAGGCCTTGCAAAGTCAGCGTAACCAGATGCGCTCGCGAGAGGCGGCAGCACAGGCTGGAAAAATTGTTCACAGCCTTGATGGTCGATTAGGTACCGATGTTGAAGCCGCGATTGAGCGTTGGGAAGTGACTGTTGGGGAAGCTGAGATTTTTACTGAAACACTATTGCCGGTGGATGTCGAATGTGACGATCTGAAGACAGAGTTTGTTACGAAAGAAGAAAACCAGCTACTCGAGGATGAATTGGAAGCGTTGCTCTTTGATGGCCGGGAAGGGGAAAAGCATGAGTAGTCAAATTTCTATGATCAATGATTCCCGATTAGCTAATGAAGTCTCTCAGGAGCATCAAGCTGTGATTACATCAGATGCAAAAAATAACTCCACAATTTCAAATGTCGCCACGGAGAGTATAGACAGATGGACAGGCGAGGTGGCACACACGGAATCTGGTGACCCAAATATAGCTGGTAATCCGGTGCCAGACAGCGAGAGCACGCAAATACCTCAAGCTGCAGCACAGGAAAACTCCGGTTTATTCCGGATCATACGAAAATATGCTTCAGTATCGGATCTTCTGCGCTTTTCGGGGGCGATAGCAGTCGCTGCCGCGATGGGTCTCTTTCTGCTCGACGGTATCAATGTAGTAAACGACTTACAGCGATTTCTAACGATGCTGGGCTTAACAGGTGCATTAATGGCTGCAGGTCTTTTGATCAGTACGCTGCTTAAGGAACAAAGGGGAAGCCGTGTCTTTATCAGTCTGGCATTACTGTCAGTGCCGGTTAACTTCACTGTCATTGGAGCGTTGCTCTACTCAGTGATGCCACTGGATTCTCTGGCATTGAATTATCCCGGCTATGCTCATTGGCAAGCCGGCAGTGCCTCTGATTTGCTATTGGCAGTTACTGCCGGGCTTGCTGTTTTAGTGCCGGTAATCTGGTTTGGTTTTTCGGTGCTGGCGCGTTCTGCTCGAAACATGCTGAGTCTGGCTCTGATTACGAGCTGCGCGATTCTGCTTGTACCATTAAGAGGTGAGTTATTGTCTTCGGCGATGGCTATTGGCACGACATTGCTATTGTGGATTACCTGCAGGCGCTATTCATCTAAATCACTTGCGCTGAGAACCACAGAAGGTAAATTTGCGATTGCGCTTTTGTTTGTTGCGCCAATAATAGTCGCGGTACGCAGTCTGTTTTTCTATGATGTTGATGGTTTTTTATTAGTGACATTAAGTGTAGGCTTCCTGGTCTATTGCCGTCAATTGTTGAGTTCTCGTGACAAGCCGGGGCTTTTATCTTCAGCATTGACGCTGCTCACCAGTGCAGCAATTCTTGGTGTAGTAGTATCATCAGGTGATTTGCTGCTTAACTTTCTTCCTGCTGTCTGGGGGGCTTTTAGCATCGCTATTGTTTTGTTATTGCTAAGTAAAGACTTGCTGCGGGTATCGCCAAATCCGGTTTTGACTGGTGTTATCAGTTTTATCTTTGCAGCCACGTCAATATTTGTACTGGTCGCGTCCGCTGTATTTTCCTCAGCCATGACATTACCGGTGACACTTGTACTGATCGCAGTATTTGCCTACGGGATTTACTTTAGAGCCAAATGCGCGGCACTAATTAGTGGTACAGGACTGCTTGCTCTTCTTAGTATGAATGCCAGCGTATTGTTGTGGCATGCGCAATCATTATGGAGCGCCGCGTTAGCAACGGGCTGGTGGGGTGTTGCGGGCATTGGTGTGCTGTCAATTATAGCCGGATCTATGATTGATCGCGCCGGGACTATGGTGACGTTAAAAGCACAGAGCGCGAAACCTGAAAACGTGGAAAGCAGTAGCTAGCGGTTGTAGTGTGTTGGTGACAGAGAAGTGGCCAATCAATTGGTTGGCCACTTTAACCGAATGTGTAATCCCTTGTAAAAGGCAGACAGGTAATTACCAATTACCAATTACCAATTAGTGATTAATGTCATTTACTGCTGTCGGTGAAGTAGCTTTCGACTTCCGTATCATCTTTTTCGTCACTATTATTTTTGTTATTACTGCGGTAGACCTGATAAGGATTGATGCCGGCCCAAAGTGGAGTGGAGGCCAGTAAACTGCCGAGCAGAGCGCCCCCGCGCAAAGCCCATATAAGCACGCCTGCTGTAGTACTAAATGTCACCCCGATAGCGGTATCGCTCGCCAGCTGGTAGCGTCTTCTGTCATATGCATCGGTGTCTTCCAGGTCTTTGCCGAGCTGGTCCAGTGCGTCTGAGAACAGTTCATTTGATACAACCTCATGAGCTCTGCTGGTTTTTAGCCCGATAAAAACATCTAAGTCTGTTGTGTAGAGTGTGGCGCTAAGCAGGCCGGGATCGGTAGTTTGTATTTGATTGTGTTGTCTGATACCAGGATCGTCGAGTGTATTATTTCCCTCCAACAAATTATTACGTGTTCTTACTTCACTTTCCATCAGCGGAATGACTACCTCAAGCTCGGTTGAATCCGTTTGCTCCTTTGGAGCACTCTGGATAGAGTCAAAATCAAGCTCGAAATTCTCTTCAGCGGTAATTTCCTCTGTCTCCAGATCTTCGTTTGATCCCTCCCGTAACCCTGGTACTGGTTCGACGGTAAAGATCTCAGGTGTTGCAGTGGTTATTGGTTTGTCAAAGGCGTTTGCCAAGGGTGGCGTAACATCAATGCGTACCGTTGCAATTGTGAAAACACCATCTTCGTTTGTGACTCTGTAGGTAAAGCTGTCTTGCAGAATCCCCGAGCCATTGTGTTCATAAATGAAAGTACCATTATCGTTCAGTGAAACGCTGCCATTTGATGGTGGAGATTCGATGGAAATGATGAGCAGTGAATTCTCAGTGAGTGAAGATTGGGCCAGTGCATTTGATCCCGAGGCGAGTTGATCACCTGCAGGTGAATCGAATGCTTTGCCGAAATCCAGCACAATTGATTCGTCGTTGATCACAGGGGCTGGGTCAATGACCTCATCTATCAGGAGTGTGAATCGAGAATTAACAGGTTGAGCATTGTCCTCACCACCGTCTCTCAAAGTAATATCAAAGAAGTCTTCGCTGGTTTCTGAGCCATCATGTGTATAGATGAGCTCGTTTTGAATAATGCTCTTTAGGGTAAAGGAATCTCCGACATTGAGTGGCGACCCATCGAGCGTCAGTATGCCGTGAGCAGGCTGCCTGCCGAGCGTGAAATTCAATTCTTCCGGCAGCAGGTCATCTGCGTCAGTGGCAGACAGTGCGTCCGAGGTTATGATGTTTTCGCTGCCTTCATCTACGGTCTTGCCTTCATTTATTAGCTTTGGCGGATCATTGACCCCCGGAATATCGAAAGTAATTGCGTTCTCTGTGCCGTCGATTGATTGTCCACCGTTGTCTGTGCCGCCACTATCGTGTACGAGAAACCCGAAGCTGTTAAAGGTTAATTCGTTCATGCCCCGGTTGTTCAAGTCCCCGGTGTTAAAATTGAGAGGTGGGGTGTAGGTGAGCAAGCCGGAATCAATTGCTGCAATGTCTATGACGGTGCCGGTAATTACTTCTGCACTGTCAATAGTCAGGAGGCCGCTATCCGGTAAAGTAGTAACCGTAATCGCGGTAAATTGGTCGTTGTCATGCACATCGCTAAAGCCAAAGTCCGATCGGCTGAATATGTATGTGGAGTCCTCGGGTGTGCTAACTGTTATGTTTTCACCGCTTGGAGCATCGTTCACGTTGGTGACGTCAAACACTAATTCTGTAGGTGTGACAGATGTATTGACTCCATTAAGTGCAGTTCCACCGTCGTCAACGACGCTAAATTCAAAGCGGTCATAAGCGATGCCATTGGCATTTTGTTGCGGGCTGAATACCAGATCTCCCGCTTCAATTTCTACAGAACTGATAAACTGGCCTGCTATCACTATATTTTCACTAAGTGTCAGGGTTCCGAGTGCTGGTAACTGATTGACAAAAATTCCGGCAAAGTTGTTTTGATCCAGTTGATCGCTAAATCCGAAATCTACTGTGCTGAGAATGTAATCTGTGTCTTCCAAAAGGCTGGCAATCTGATTTGTAGCTGTGGGAGCGTCATTAACGGAGTTTACCTCGATGGTACGAGACAAAATGCTGCTGTCGGCTTCGCCATCATTGATAGTGAAATCAATCGTTCTGGGAAGTGACGACGGGCTATCACTTAAGTTTTCATAAGTAACGGTACGTAGTGCGTTGGTGTAATCTGAAATACTTGCCTGTCCTGTGAGGGTTAATATGCCGGTTGCCGAATTAAAGTTACTTGCAATGCCTGTCTGATCGCCAAGCTTTAGAATATCTTCAGATGCAGAGTAATTCACGCTAATTCTGACATTAGCTGAATCAATCTGTGTGTCATCGAAGTCCGCGAGTGAGATAGTGGATGAGATTACCGCTGGCTCATCATTCTCGGTGTAGATAAGTGGTGTTAGTTCTATCCCGTTCTGGGTCGGTGCATCGTTTACTGGCTCTATGATTATCACCCGTGATAGCTGGTTACTAGCTGCATTTCCATCATTGATCATGAATGTTACGGTGCGATTCAAAGAAGATGGATTTTCACTTGTGTTTTGATATTGTACCGAGCGAGCCGCTTGCTGGTACGCGGTAGTACTGGCGCTTCCGTTAAGGCTTAGAACTCCTGTGGTTTCATCATAGCTGCCAGTAATACCAGATTGGTCGCTAAACAGCAACGTGTCTTCGCCTGCTGCGAAGTTACTACTAATGCTTATTAAAGCAGAGTTAACTAGTGCATCATCTGCGTCGCTGATAGAGATACTTCCACTAACTACAATTGGATCGTTGTTTTCAATGAAGCTTGCTGGATTTATTTCAATAGTCGATAAAACAGGTGCGTCATTGACTGGCGTAAAATTTATATCCCGAGTGATCAAATTGCTGTCAGCAGATCCATCGTTTATGCTGAATTCTAATGTGCGAGTTAGTGGTGACGGGTTTTCACTTACATTCTGATAAGTGACTGAGCGCAGAGCTGTCTGGTAGTTGGCAACACTTGATGTTCCGGTTAGCTTTAGTATTCCGGTGGATGCATCGAAAGTACCGGTTATCCCTGCCTGGTCACTGAAAATTAGTACGTCATTTCCGCTGTCGTAGTTTTCGCTTATCGCTATGGCAGCTTCCTGAATGGTAGTATTGTCAATGTCATTGACTGACAGTTCGTCAGTCACCCTGACCGGCAAATCATTTTCCGTATAGCTGACCGGCACGGACTCGAGATCTGACAAAACCGGCGCATCGTTGACAGCGGTAAATTGAATGTCCCTGATCTGTTGGTTGCTTTCAACGTCACCGTCATTAACCGAAAATACAAAAGTGCGTGTCAGTGCTGATGGATCCTCACTGGTATTCTCATAGGTTACTGATTGCAATGCAGTTTCGTACTCTGCAAGAGTTGCTGACCCTGTGAGCAGTAATGTGCCGCTAAACGGGTTGTAAGAGCCGGTTATACCTGATTGATCTGTAAATTGTAGAATATCCTGGCCGGGAGCAAAGTTTACGTCGATGGTTACCGTTGCTGATTCAATTGTGGTGTCGTCGAGATCTGTGGCTGAAATTGCAGATGTGATGGCTAGCGGAGCATCATTTTCAGTAAAAGTGGCCGGTGTAGTTTCAATACTCGAAAGCACCGGCGCATCATTGACAGCAGCAATCTCTATGTCTCTGGATAATATATTACTGCTGTTATCACCATCGTTGATAACGATACTCAGCGTTCTGGTCATTAAGGATGGATCGTCACTGGTGTTTTCATAGGTGACTGATTGAATTATAGCCTCGTACTGAGATAACAGCGCCGAACCATTAAGGTTTAATGTCCCGGTGACAGGGTTAAAGCTACCAGTGATGCCGAAGTTTGGAGTAAACGATAATACATCTTCACCAGATGCGAAATTACCAGTGATGGTAATAGTAGCGGTATCGATAGAAGTACTATCGAGATCAACAATAGCCAGAGTGTTAGTGATAAAAACAGGAATACCGTTCTCGATGTAAGAGATTGGGTCGGTTTCGATAGCAGATATTAATGGTGCGTCATTAGTGGGCGTGATTTGTACATCTCTGGACAGCTGATTGCTGTTAACGTTTCCATCATTTACGATGAAGTTTATTGTTCGAGTCATTCCGGACGGATCATCACTAGTGTTCTGGTAAGTCACTGAGCGCAGTGCACTTTCGTAATCAGTCAGTAATGCCTGTCCGGTAAGAGTCAAGTCGCCTGTGGTTGGGTCAAAATTGCCGGTAATACCTGGTTGCGGGGTGAATGACAACACATCTTCACCGGAGACATAGTTGCTGCTAATGCTTACAATGGCGGATTCGAGCTGTAAATTGTCGACATCGTCTATAGACAGGCTGCCAGTAATATTTATCGGTAAACCATTTTCGGTAAACGAAACCGGTAATGATTCTATGGCAGAGAGTACTGATGCGTCATTGACTGCGGTAAATTCAATATCCCGGGATAGCAGATTACTGTCGGTATCACCATCATTAACCACGAAATCTATAGTGCGGGTTGCAACAGACGGGTTGTCACTGGTGTTCTCATAGGTGATTGAGTGAAGAACTGACTCGTACTCAGCTAGTAATGCTTGTCCACTCAGGTTCAGTGCACCTGTAACGGAGTCAAAGCTGCCGGTAATTCCAAATTGTGGTGTGAAAGACAATACATCTTCGCCAGATGCAAAACCGCCGTTAATGGTGATAGTGGCATTATCGATCTGAGCATTGTCAAGGTCATTGATGGCCAGGTTGCCGGTAATACCTATAGGCGGACCATTTTCAGTGTAAAAAACAGGTGTGATTTCTATTGTAGAGATCACTGGTGCGTCGTTGACGGCTGTGAATTCGATGTCCCGGGATAGCAGATTACTGTCGGTATTACCGTCATTAACCACGAAATCTATAGTGCGGGTTGCAACAGACGGGTTGTCACTGGTGTTCTCATAGGTGATTGAGTGAAGAACTGTCTCGTACTCAGCTAATGAAGCTTGTCCGCTCAGATTTAATATGCCCGTAACAGCATCAAAGCTGCCGGTAATTCCAAACTGCGGTGTGAATGAAAGTACATCTTCACCGGATGCAAAACCACCATTAATGGTGATAGTGGCATTATCGATCTGAGCATTGTCAAGGTCACTGATGGCCAGGTTGCCGGTAATACCTGCAGGCGGTCCATTTTCAGTGTAAAAAACAGGTGTGATTTCTATTGTAGAGAGTACAGGTGCGTCATTGACGGCAGTGAATTCAATCTCGCGGGAAAGTAGATTACTATTGGTATCACCATCATTAACAATGAAATCTATAGTACGGGTTGCAACAGACGGGTTGTCACTGGTGTTCTCATAGGTGATTGAGTGAAGAACTGTCTCGTACTCAGCTAATGAAGCTTGTCCGCTCAGATTTAATATGCCCGTAACAGCATCAAAGCTGCCGGTAATTCCAAACTGCGGTGTGAAAGACAGTACATCTTCGCCAGATGCGAAACCGCCGTTAATGGTGATAGTGGCATTGTCGATCTGAGCATCGTCAAGGTCATTGATGGCCAGGCTGCCTGTAATACCTGCAGGCGGACCATTTTCGGTGTAAAAAACAGGCGTGATCTCTAGTGTAGAGAGCACTGGCGCATCATTGTCCGGAGTAATCTGCACATCTCTGGATAACAAGTTACTGGTATTGTCGCCATCATTGATGATAAAGGTGATGGTTCGAGTCAGGTCGGACGGGTCATCGCTGAGGTTTTGGTAGTTCACTGAGCGGAGTGCAGTTTCGTACTCTGATAGCGAAGCCTGTCCAGTAAGAGACAAATTACCGGTGGCAGCATCGAAGAGTCCGGTAATGCCGAATTGTGACGTGAAAGACAACACATCTTCTCCAGATACGAAGTTGCTGTTAATAGCGATAACAGCAGAATCGATCTGAGTATCATCAAGATCGCTGATAGATAAACTGTCAGTAATAATTATTGGCAAGCCGTTTTCAGTAAAAGATGCGGGTACTGGCTCGATGGCGGCAAGTACTGGAGCATCATTGACAGCAGTGAACTGGATATTCCGGGACAGCAGATTACTGTCGGTATTGCCGTCATTGACAACGAAATCTATGGTACGTGTTGCAGCGGACGGGTTATCACTTGTGTTCTCATAGGTGATTGAATGAAGTACTGACTCATACTCAGTTAACACTGCTGGTCCGCTCAGATTTAATGCGCCGGTAGCAGGATCAAAGCTGCCGGTAATTCCGAACTGTGGAGTGAAAGACAGTACATCTTCGCCGGTTGCGAAACCGCTGTTGATAGTTATTGTGGCATTGTCGATCTGAGTATCGTCGAGGTCATTGATAGACAGGTTGCCAGTAATACCTACAGGCGTACCATTTTCTGTGTAAAAAACAGGAGCGACCTCGATTGTAGAGAGCACTGGTGCATCATTGACTGTGGTAAATTCAATGTCCCGGGATAGCAGATTACTGCTCGCGTTACCATCATTGACTACAAAATCAATAGTGCGTGTTGCAGCAGACGGGTTATCACTGGTGTTCTCGTAGGTAATTGAATGAAGAACAGACTCATATTCAGTTAACAGTGCTTGTCCGCTCAGATTCAACTC
>CAZYRP010000020.1:0-41631 GCA_964649465.1 uncultured Granulosicoccaceae bacterium
AAGTTATATGAAAGGTATTATCCTGGCCGGTGGCTCCGGTACACGGCTATATCCTATTACTCAGGTTATCTCCAAGCAGCTATTACCTGTATATGACAAACCGATGATCTTCTATCCGTTATCTACTTTGATGTTAATGGGTATCAGACAGATTGCCATTATTTCTACCCCGGAGGACATCGGGCGATTTGAACATTTGTTGGGAGATGGCAGCCAGTTCGGAGTGGAGCTTGAATATATAGTGCAGCCAAGCCCTGATGGTCTGGCACAGGCTTTTGTTCTGGGTGAATCGTTTATTGGTGACGATAGCTGTTGCCTGATATTGGGAGACAATATTTACTATGGTGCCGGGCTTGAGGGCATCCTGGAAAACGCTGCTATCTCTTTGAAGGGATCTACAGTTTTTGCCTATCGGGTTGCTGATCCCGAGCGCTACGGCGTCGTGGAGTTCGATGCGGCGAAAAGAGTTTTGTCTCTTGAAGAGAAGCCTGAAAAACCCAAATCCCACTACGCGGTAACCGGGCTATATATCTACGATAACTCGGTTATCGAAAAAGCAAAATCATTGGAGCCGTCAGTTCGTGGCGAATATGAAATAACTGATTTGAATAATATCTATCTTGCCGAAGGCAAATTGAATGTCGAACTTCTGGGAAGAGGGCATGCGTGGCTCGATACCGGAACCCATGCGTCACTGCATGAAGCGGCAGCCTATGTTGAGACGATTGAGGCAAGACAGGGTCTGAAAGTCTGTGTTCCTGAAGAGATAGCCTGGAACAAAGGCTGGATTGATACCGATACATTGAACGTGAGTGCTGAACGCTATGGAAAAAGTACCTACGGTGGCTACCTGAAACAACTTATCAAAGAACGCGAAGCGTTGGCGCGGCCTGTAGTTCTGAATAGAGCTGCGTAAATAGAAGTTGTATAGAACGTCAAGACAAATTGAATTGTCACCCTTATAGCTGGAAAACCCGTTAAGTGAAAAATAAGAAAAAAGGCTCAGAGTCTAAAGCGCGTGAAATATTTGATACGCTGTTTAATGATAAAACTCTGGTCAAGCCGTCGACTCACTACTTTTTAGGTAATATTGATTCGCTCGACAAGCGTCGATTGTCCGGATGGATTATCGACAGCAACGAGACAGATAAAACAATTGATTTTGAAGTGTATAGCGGTGATGCAAAAGTAGGAGAAGGCACTGCGGACATTTATCGCGAAGATTTGGAGAAGATAGGCTACGGTGATGGTAAACATGGATTTTCGGTTGATTTGACCAGCAAAGTATTTTCGCAATCTATGGTTAATATAATTTTGCGGGAAAAAAAGACCGGTGTTCTTATTTCTACCAATCCATTTAAGACAAAAATTTCCAGTGAGTGTGTTGCCGAGGTAATTGGAATCAATGGCCGTTTATTGAGTGCTCAGATCTTAAATACCAATAAACTGAAAAAGATGCCGCAGAGCATTGAAGTGCTGGTAGATAACGATCTAAGATTGCCGTGCTCTTTGAGGAATGCCGCTGGTGGAAAGATTATTTGTGATTGTCAGCTGCCATCGTTACTTTTTGATGGTATGCCACACGCCTATGAGCTGATTGCGAATGATAGAAACTTATCCAGCACTTCGCATGTTGAGATATTGCAGCCCATTGCAACTCCGGAGGAGCATCTTGGTGACAGCCTTGCTGCAAAAGGATATGCAGGGCTATCGCGCAACGCATCGTTTCGCTATGAGTCTTTGCACAGCCATCTTACCCAGTTTATGGAAGACGGCATGGTCAGCGGTGTTGAGCTTGCGACTTTGTGTCAGGCGCATACTGAGGTGTTACGTGGATTTAGTCATCGCAAGACTTACTCACAATTAAAACTGCCTGAGGTAACTTATCCCGACGTATCGATTATTATTCCGGCACGGGACAAGTTTCCGATAACCTACCATTGTCTTGCCTCACTGATCCTTGCGCAAAATAAGGCAAGTTTTGAGGTTATCCTCGCTGATGATCAGTCTGCAGATGAAACAACCGCTGCTGAGGAAATAGTAGAAAATCTGCGAGTGGTAAGAAATGAACATAACCTTGGCTTTGTAAAAACTAACAACAAAGCAGTGAAGCAGGCGAGAGGTCGTTATATTTGCTTACTGAATAACGACACCGAGGTTACCTCGGGCTGGATAGATGAAGCGCTGAGCATGTTTGAATTAATGAACGATGTTGGTGCGGTAGGTTGCAAGCTAATATACCCGGATGGCAGCCTGCAGGAGGCTGGTGGGATTGTCTGGGGTACAGGCGTACCCTGGAACTATGGTAAGAATCAAAATGCCTCACATCCAGGCTTTAATTACACTCGTGATGCTGATTACTTGTCTGCTGCTGCACTTTTTGTACAAAAAACAGTGTGGGAAGAAGTAGGGGGTTTTAGCGAGGAATTTGCACCTGCCTATTATGAAGATACTGATCTCGCATTCAAGATACGAGATGCGGGTTATAGAACATTGTATTGCCCGACATCCGAAGTTGTGCACTTTGAAGGTAAGAGTAATGGTACCAGTACTAAATCCGGCATAAAGAAGTACCAGGAAATTAATAGCTCCACTTTCCGCGAAAAATGGTTTTCAGATTATAAAAATCACAGTGATGAGGGTGTAGATCCTCATATTGAAGTTGACCGCGGATCTAATTTCCGCGTATTGGTGCTGGACGCTGATACACCGCGCCGGAGTTCTGATGCCGGCAGTTATGCGGCATTTCAGGAAATGAAGTTAATGATGGAGCTCGGTTGTAAGCTAACTTTTGTTCCTTCGAATTTCGCTCACATGGGTGTACACACCGAGTACTTGCAGAAATTGGGCGTTGAAGCAATTTATTACCCGTTTTACCAAACAACAGAGCAATTTTTTAAGGCTCGTGGCGGTGAGTTTGATGCTGTTTATGTAACACGTTATAGCGTTGCCGCAGATAATATGAAGCTAATAAACGATTACACAACAGCGAAAGTGATATTCAATAATGCTGATCTGCATTTCCTGCGCGAACTGCGTGAGCAACTTCAGGCGACAGAAAAAGATTTTTCAGGCCCACTTGAAACAAGGGATAAAGAGCTGGCGGTGATCGAACAGTCTGACGTGGCAATTTGCTATACAGATGCTGAGCGTGCAGTTATAACGTCCCATGTAATGAAGGAAAGCAATATTTTGCGTTGCCCGTGGGTTGTGCAAGCTCATGCCGAAGTCAAACCTTTTAGTGATCGCGAAGGAATCGCCTTTCTGGGTGGGTATGCACATAAGCCAAATGTTGAAGCGGTGAGGTTTTTTTGTACTGAGGTTATGCCGGTGTTAACTGAGCAGATTCCGGATGTTGTCTTTCGCATATACGGTAGCAAAGTTCCGGAAGAGTTTAAGAGCTTTGAATCTAAAAATATTGAGATAGTCGGGTTTGTGGAAGATATAGACGACGTCTATCAGCAGGCGCGGGTTTTTGTGTCTCCTTTACTGTCGGGTGCTGGTCTTAAAGGAAAGGTAATTGACTGTATGGCATCCGGTTTGCCTTCAGTGATGTCTTCTGTGTCTGCAGAGGGAACCGGCCTGGTTCATTCGCAGAGTACGTATGTGGCGGAGTCAGTTGGTGAGTGGTGTGAGTATATAAAATTACTGTATCAGGATGAGCAAGCCTGGCAGCGAGTATCCGAAAACGCCCAACAGGTCTCCAAATCATTGTTTTCACCCGCCGAAGGCCTGAGAGCGATGCGTAAAATATTATCGAAGGTCGAAGTATTTTCTGAAGAGAATGGCCTGGAAAAATTTAAAGGGTATTTGCGATGAGTAGTCAAAGAAACGTTATTGTTCATTATCACTTGTTCAAAAATGCAGGTAGTTCAATTGATCATCTATTGAGATTCAATTTTGACGACAAGTGGATGGCATATGACAGTGATTCTGCGAGTGGAATCATCCCGTCAGAGGGACTGGAAAAACTCATTGCAGAAAACCCGGCGGTTAATGCATTTTCGTCACATCAGATTATACCTCCTCTGCCTGAGGTTGACGGCAATGTGTATCCCATCGTTGTGTTGCGTGATCCCATTGATCGAGTGAAATCTGCCTATCTATTTGAGTGGAAAAAACAACTTGGCCTCGATGAGCCGAAAGGTACGCTTGAGGAGTATATAAAACATAAGTTTCAAAACAAACGTCATAACTCTATCGAAGAATTCCAGGCGATCCGACTGTCGAATCAATACAGAGACAGGTTTCAGGACTTTACAAAAATAGATGACGATGAGCTGCTGGATAATGCGAGAACGTTCATTGAGTCCTTATCGTTCGTCGGTATCGTTGACGATTTTGATCGCTCGGTTGAGCTATTGATCGATTTTGTTAAACCGGATTTCCCGAACTTTAAGGGGCGCGAGTTTAAGTCGAACGTACTTCAGGACTTAAGTCTGTCCCAGCAGCAAAAGCGAGAGAAAATCAAGAGCGACTTAAGTGCAGAGTTATTCGAGGAAGTACTCGAACGCAATCAGCTTGACGAAGCGTTATACCAGATTGGCAAGGCTCATTTTGAAAAGCTATGGGAACTGAAATCTGCGAGTGCTGATGTCAAAGTCGCTTGCTAAGAGACAATGATGACAGGTCTGGTTAAAAATATCGGGGATGCTAAATCCGGCAGCCTGAGTTCTGAGCGCTTGAGTTCCTCGCCTGTAAAGTCCCGGCCAGTAGATACTCCGGCTGTAAATTCAAACGGTCGTGTTGCAAATTCAAGACTGGCAGTATCACTGCAACGCCATGCCGAGACACTATTGTCTGACGGGATGCCGGACTCCGCAATTTCCCTGCTGGCTACCGCATTAATGATCGACCCCGGGCGTATTGCTCTGGTGCACAAGATAGGGCAGTGTCTCGATGCAATCGGCTGTGAAAAAGAGGCGTCTTACTGCTATCGTGGTTCTGTTCCCGATATTATTAATGAGCAATACCTGAATTCATCCAGTTTGGTCAAGCTTATAAAGCCCGCTGTTGCCTGCGAATCGGTGAAGTATTTACGAGCATTTGATGCAGAGAAAATCGAATTAAAGTCGCCGGTTAGAAATACAACAGCCAGACAATATGGTCAGTTTAACTACCAAACGACCGAAGCGCGGGAGACATTTTGCACTGTCGCGAATAATGGCTCAGTCTGGTTTGATGGATTCAACACAATCGCACTGGACAGTAAGCGCCACATTATTCAGGAACACACCATTGGCAATGAGTTTTCTTCATATCACGCTATGAAAGTCACTGAAGCTCACCGGCTCAATGGTACGGTTTGCTTTCTCGATGGGCGTAGTTCAAAAATATATTACCACTGGATCCTCGATATCCTGCCTAAGTTTGGTGTCATGGAAAAAGCGGGCATTCGGCTTGAAGATATCGATTATTTCCTGGTTTCGGCTAAATCAACTTTTCAGCTTGATACGCTACGTGCTTTGGGAGTAAGTGAGGATCAAATAGTTTTTGAAAGTACGAGCTCTTTGTACCAGGCGGATAAAATGATTGTGCCCAGTTTGCGTAATGACCTTGGCGAGCGACTGCATTATGCAATGGGAGTTGGGCTGGGGTCGTGGATTCCTGCTTTTCTCCAGAAAAAACTTGGGCCGGTACAGTCAGAGCATAATGCTGATCATTCTTTGTCAGAGCCTTCTGAGTCCGACAAGAACGTTAGAGTGTATATTTCGCGTTCCTCGAGAGGCTCACGCAACATTGCGAATGAAGCGGCTATTATTGAGGCTTTGCAATCACGCGGATTTACCACAGTCGAGTTTGAACGTTTGACTGTTGTACAACAGGCTGAGCTTATGTCGCGTGCCGAGATTGTTGTTGGAGTGCACGGTGCAGGATTTACCAACCTGTCTTATTGTAAACCCGGAACTCGCGTGATCGAAATATTCGGTGACTATGTTGTACCGTGCTATTGGGCACTCTGTGCGGTAGCCGGGCTCGAATATGCGCAGTTTATGGCAAAAAGTGTGTCGAATAGCGCAGGCGACAGCAAAGACAATTCGATAGCAGATGACAATCCGGGTCAACGAGTGGCAGTGCTTCGGGATAAAGAGATCGAAATAGATGTAGAAGCGTTTATCAACTACTTTGATACAACGCTTGGTGACATCCTGCCCGCTGAAAACGCACCCTGAACTTTACCTAATGCGACCCGCTAGCTAAGGCGGCAAGTCTGAAGCTGGTAGCGCCTTCTCCGCATAAGCGCTGCGGCAAATACCAGTGCAGCCAGAGGCAACAGTGGGTCACTGCCCGCACCGCTATGACCGATCGTGCATCCTCCACCAGGGTTATTTGTGACCTCTTTTAGCATATTCGGGACGCGAGCCAGCCCTGCCAGATCATCATGTAGTCCGTCGCTGTTATCATCAGTGAACGTATCTACTGTTCCATTGCTGTCAGCATCAATGATTCCGCTTGTGACAATGTCGGTTATTCCATCATCGTTGCTATCGAGATCCAGATAATCAGGGGTTGTATCCTGATCGGTATCAACAGGTACGGTTCCTTCCAGTGGGTCATGCCAACCGTTTTGATTAGTATCAATAAACGTTGTGTCCGGCACTCTTGCAATATTTTTGTTGCTGTTTCCAGACTCGTTAATATCAGTCAGTCCGTCCTGGTCCGAATCGATATCCAGTATGTTGATAACGCCATCCTGATCTGTGTCCAAAAGAGATGCTGCAGAGTCAGGAACAATAGTGGAATCCAGTGTGCCATCGTTGTTGTCGTCGATTAGACCGTTCTCTAACACATCTGGTATGCCATCATTGTCACTGTCCAGGTCGAGGAAATTGGGTATTGAATCTCCGTCTGCGTCAGTGTTGCCTTCGGCGATGTTTAGTATGCCGTCCCCGTCCTGGTCCAGGTTAGTGAGGCTGGTGCCTTCAGCTGCTTCGGTGGCATCGGATAGTCCATCTCCATCGGTGTCCGGGGCATTCGGGTCGCTGTTAAAGGTTAATACTTCTTCGCTGTCACTAAGGCCGTCGTTATCTGTGTCCGCCAATAGCGGATCGGTAAAGTGTATCTGCAACTCATCAATATCGGAGAGTGTATCTGCATCACTGTCTGCACTATTGGGATTTGTCAGGTGGGTCTGCAGCTCGTCAATGTCTGATAAACCATCGCCGTCTGTATCAGCGTCCGTTGGGCTGGTGTTGTTATTTAATTCATCCGCATCCGGCAATCCATCGTTATCGGTGTCCGGGTCAAGAGGATTGGTATTGTGCTCATTGACTTCTTCACCATCAGTCAAAGTGTCGTTATCGCTATCAGGATTCTGTGGGTTGGTCAGTAGCTCTGACTCTTCTGCATCCGTTAATCCATCGTTGTCTGAATCCAGGTTGATATTGTTGTCAACAGTATCTTCGAAGTTAAAGATTCCGTCATTGTCACTGTCAGCGAGACTCAATGTTTCATGCGTTGAAACATCAGACCCGCCACCTCTGAAAAGGTTACCGGTAATTGCATGCAGGGTATTCGCTATAACTCCGCCAGCGCCGCCATGGCGACCCTGATCCAGGCGTGGCAGGGATCTCCATGCATTGCTGGCAACATGATAGGCCTCGACTTCGTCGTGTGCCTGGACCTGGGTGTCGGTTTCGCCTCCCATTATTATCACGTTACCGTCTTTTATGCCGAGCATCGTACCGGCTCTGGGCGTTGGAATATTTACTGATGCGGTCCAGCGGCCTGTGTCAAAATCATAGACGTCGGTGGCTGCAACCATTCCACCGAAAGTGATGTTCGTTTGCCTGCCGGCAGCCGCAACCAGTTTGTTGCCAACAATTGCGGCACTGAAGTGATCGCGTGCGTTCGGTGCGTCGGGGAGTGAACGCCAGCTGCCGGTTGCCGGATCATATTCGTCAAACCAGTCAACTGCACCACCGGAATGGCCATTGGTGTTACCGCCAACCAGGTAGATTTTATTGTTGTAAACAACAGTGCCTGTGGATCCTCGTAGACGTGCCGCAGGGATAGTGCCGAACGTTTCCCATGTATTTGTTGCGATATTAAGTCTGTAGATGTCGGATACGCTTGGTTCAGTTGGATAGCAGCAGGTAAAAGCGCCGATAACATAGATGTAACCGTTTAGTACCACTGGTTGAAAATGATGCAACTCCAGAGGTAGCGGTGCGAGTGTTGACCATTTATTCTGTGATGAATCAAAAACCTGTACCGGCTTGTTACCGCGCCCGCCAAGCACGTAAATTTTGCTTCCTTCGACGACAGATCCGGTCTCATGACGTTTTATTACTTCAGAGTTGTCTGTTGTTGTGTGAATTTGCCAGTCTTGTGCGAACGTACTGCCTGCAGCCAGAAATAAACCGCACAGTAGCAGAAATGATTTTATACCTGACATACGTTTCATCACCGTCAATGAAATAGATTATTGTTGTTTTACTACAGCGATGCGCTTGCCGTTCACGTGGTGTCTGGTTGCAAACGACAGCGTGAAAAAAAGTAGCATGGAGAGCAAAAACCAGACAGACAAGCTTCCACCACCACTGGAATCAGATCCCGCCATTGCAGATACTATGAGGGTTGATTGGTCTGAATTGTTCGCGGTGTTTGCATCTGACTGTATCGAAGTGACAGTGGTGTTGATCACCATAGTCGTAGAGTCAGTAGTCTGAATCGTTAAGGTTTCTGCAATCTCGCTGTTCGCTGCCAGCTCTGTTAACGAGCAGGTAACAACGGAATTGTTTGTGGAACAGCTATCGAATGCAGCTGGTGCCGTTAAATCACTATCGATCCCGCTGATAGTCACTGTCAGCCCGGCAGCATCGTTTGAGCTTTCATTGCTCACAGTGACGACGTAGTTTACGAGTTCACCGGGATCTGCCTGGTCACTTGAGAGGTTAGATACAACACTAATGTCAGTGCTGCCGACAGGATCAATCTTGGTGGCTATCGGTCCATTGCCACTTAGATCAGTCACAACATTGGTGCTGAGAAGCAACTTGTCCAGCTCAAGTCCATCAGTTCCCTGCGATACCATCAGTTCGTGCAGACCGGGAGCTGCGACTGTGACGCTGGCGGAGCTTGCCGTGCTGCAGCCGGTGCTGTTGGCGATATTGCCGGTCCACTGCCATGTACCGTCGGGGTTACATACCGTGATTCCAGTCGCGGTTGCAGGCCACTGATTGTTGAGACCGACATGAAGGCTGGCGTCCTGATTGTTGTTGGCTCTGACTCGGGCGTAAACGTTGTACGTGCCTGCAGTATTGAAAAATACTTTATAAGTCAGGGTGGACCCAACGCCTCCGGCAACAAAATTGGAAACTCCTGATACTTCGGCAGAATTGTCATCAATGCGGCTGTCAGGCAGCAATTCGACGTAAGCACCGTTGCTGACACTGACGGGTGAAGCGTTGTCCGGGTCAAGTTCCATTGGCATCTCTACGAAGTCACCGTCGATCAGAAACCACTGTGGTGCGTTATCTGTTGCTGCTGTTGATGCAGTGCTGAAAGCTTCTGCCTCAATTGAAATACTGCCATTTTCACTGATCGCAACTGGCGAACTGACTACTGTTTGTGAAAGGGATGCAGTGTTGTTTGTTGTGTTTGGGTCATCGGCTATGTTTAATGCTGCTGTGACTGTGAATGAACCACTTTCGGATGCCAGCGTATTGAAAGTAACTACGGTACTTTCTCCGGACGCGATAGTTGGAACCAGGCAGTTCGGATCGCAATTAGATGATGTCTGCATCGACACACCGCTACCAGTGGTAACCTGAAGGAGGGCATTTGAAATTTCTTCCAGACCGTTGTTGGTGACGGTGACGGTATACGTAATTGCGCCATCAATAGCGGTGACATTTGAACTTTGAACCATGCTGATGCCGGCTTCGTAGTCGGGAATACTGAAACTTGCAGTAATCGTTTCTGACTTTGTATTGTTGTTGCTGATGATGTCATCCTGATCAGAAACGACCTGCGCATCTATTCTATGGTTTCCCTCGGTTGATGCAGTTGCAAAAAACGTCAGGGATTCTGATTCGGCTTCTGTCAGGTTTCCGAAGGAGCAGGTCACGACCGACGAATTCTCTGTGCAGTCGCTGCTTGCGTTAAAGTCCAGCCCGTCTGGCAGGTTGAGAGTTGCTACTGTATTTGTTGCGGTAACATCCTCGCTGTTGTTGGTAACGCTAACCCGGTACTCAATAGTTTCGTCAACAAAATGTGTTGAACCGATTGCGTTAAGATCAACATCAAGATCGACTAAGGCTAGATCCAGAGCGGGCGGACTGGTAACGGTGTTACCGTCAATAGTTGGCGAAATTGGAACCAGCGTATCGCTGAGAACAGCGCCCGTGTTTATATCTCTGCATCTGATTACATCGGTAAAAGTTGGAAAGCAGTCCTGTGTGCCATCGTGTGTTTCTTTCAGTAGCAGAAACTGGTCTATCTCGAAACCGTCTTCGCGTGCGAAAAATGTAACCGTATTCGTTCCTGCTGCCGGAAAATCAAGCCAGATGGTTTTGGTCACTCCACAATGGTCTGCATCAGTTCTCTGGCCACTGGTCCAGAACCATGCGTGTTTTGAACATATTTGAATTCTTTGGCCACTGGCGGGCAGGTTGCCGTTAACGCCAACATGGATTCCGTTATCTTCTGTACCCGTTGAAAAAGTCTTAACGTAGACGAAATATCTTCCCGCTTCGGGTACGTTGACGTTGTAGTCTATTCTTGGTCCGCCGCCCGGAGCACCCCAGAAGCTGCCGTCCGCTCCACCGGTTAATACATCATCGGCGTGAGTAACACGCAAGTCAGGAAGTAATTCAAGGTTGGCATTGCCACTTGCCGTGCTGTTATGTGGCGGATCCGGATCCGGTTGTACATCTGGTGTGACGTCGTTGCTGGTCAACGCCCACCGGTCGCTTTTAGATGTGTAATTTTCCGCTTCGATTCTCACCGCAACAAAGTCTGCGCTGAGTGCAGCGCCAGACCAGTTCAGGCAAAACGCGGCTAGTGGAGCAAGGATAAATTTCTTCATATTCGTCAACGATTCGGATGGCATGCCTCCCGAAGGTTAACGTCAAGACTTTGTCCATACTGAAGAACAAACATGCGTTGATGGGTGTTTAGCAGGTTGAACCGGAGTAAAAATGAGAGGTAGTTCAATAACTACGCAGTATTCTTGCGACTATTTTGATCATTGATACACGGCTCAGCGAGATAGGAAAGCGAGGACTCTGCCGGCAGAACCTCTCCTATTGCGAGCGCGCCCAAACGGTGCACTCTTGCCTGAAAAGATTAATCATTTTCCGTGTCGTACAAACGACTATGCGCCTCAAATAATCGTACCTGAGCTTAAATACACCATGGGGCGTCGCGATGACGTTCTCGCTACGCAGTGTTCTACCGCGCAGACTCCCGGCTGCATACCCTGTAGGAGAGGTATTGCTCCAGCTGAATTGGTGTTAGCCCGGATTTGGTACAACGCAGGTCTGATTATTTTCCCATGCATAGCCATCGCCATTATCGTCGATAGCCGACTGGCTACATACCGGGAAGTTGACCAACGGGTTATTGATCGGTGCCAGTGTTTCAGTTGTAACCGGGGCTGCAGGAGTGGTGTTCGCTGGCACTACACAAGTCTGGTTGTTCTCCCATCCGTAGCCATCACCGTTATCATCGATTATAGCCGAGCTGCACACCGGGAAATTGACCAGCGGGTTATCGACAGGAGCTACAGGTGTTGTAGAGACAGTTGCTGGTATCACTTGCGGTGCAGGTGCTGTGTTGGCAGATATCACACAAGTCTGATTATTTTCCCACCCGTAGCCGTCACCGTTATCGTCGATGATAGCCGAGCTGCACACCGGGAAATTAACCAGCGGGTTATCGACAGGAGCGACAGGTGTTGTAGTGACAGTTGCCGGTGTCACTTGCGGTGCAGGTGCCGAATTAGCTGATATCACACAAGTCTGATTATTTTCCCACCCGTAGCCGTCACTGTTATCGTCGATGATAGCTGAGCTGCACACCGGGAAATTAACCAGCGGGTTATCGACGGGAGCGACAGGTGTTGTAGTAGCAGTTGCCGAAGTCACTTGTGGTGCAGGTGCTGTGTTGGCAGATATCACACAAGTCTGATTGTTTTCCCACCCATAGCCATCGCCATTGTCATCTGTGACGGATGCGCTGCAAACTGGAAAATTTACCGCTGTGTTGTCGATGGGTGCTATTTCGGCAGTAGCCGCTGCAGGTGTTGGAATAACATCAGGTTCAGGTGTTGGTTCTGCAAAAAGGACATCGAGGTTCCAGGTGGAACCCGTCTGTTGACAGCGCGATCCGGTGTAGTCGTTAGTGCCGCGAGGAATGCCCGGACATATCGCCTCGTCAGGCGCGTTATTGGCCGGGCCATGGCCACACTGTGCCGTGTTGTAGTAAACGCGGTTTTGAAAACTACCGGAACCGAAAGTACTCGTAACAGCTGCGCAAACTTCACGAACTGTTTTTCTGCCATCGGGGGTGTCAACAGAAATTGAGCCTAAGCCATGGTCGAAGTTTGTATCACAATAGCACTGCCCGCCAACTGAGTAGGAATCGCTCCAGGGGGTTGGTGAGTCTGGTTGTGGTATCGGGGCTGAATCAAGATACACAGCTCCGAATTGGTTTACAGTCGCGACTGTGTTTGTACCAACGCCCAGAATATGAAGCAGCTCGACAGTGTCTGAGAAGTCGAGCTTGTTATTTGGATTGAGATACTGGAACGCAACATTCCATGCATCACCATCCTGGCTGTTTCTGGCCATATTGACGAAACTTGAGCTCTGTTGGTTGAGATCAGCCGTTCTGTTGGCACCGTTTCCATCGTCAATTTTTATGTAGTCTGTGTTCGCGCGCGTGTAGTTGAGATCTCCCTGGTCGGACATTAATTCGTTCCAGGTGCTATGTTGAACAACATGAATGCGGTTGTTTGTATTGATACCGGGGTTCGTGCTCTTGATACTTCTTATAACGTCTGAGGTGAAGTCTGCCTGGCCACCCTCAGCTATCCAGATATCGCCACCGTTTAACAGCGTGGATAACCATCTCGAAGCTGTTGTGTTTACTGAAGATTGGTAGCTACTGTGTGCGTTGACCCATCCACTTCCCCAGGCTGCGCGCATGACTAGTTCAGCTTGCGGCTGATATTGTGTTCGATTGCCCGCGCCGTACGCGCCGCTGACTACGTGTGGTTGAATGCCGTGTGCGCGTATAACCGCCAGTGCCGAGACTGTGGCGTGCCCGTCATCGCGGTCAGGTGCGTGGTCGTAGTGCAGTGAGATTAAATCCCGGTCCTGCACAAACATGGCGTGTGCAGGAACAACTGCGAGGACAAGAAGCAAAATGGAGATTAAGTGGCGAGGCATATACCCGTTGATCCGATCTATGGTGCAACTCGGCGAGTTCAGCGTACAGATGCTGGAGCGTCCGAGAATAGGACGCTCATAGTGCAGAATTTGTCACGAAATTTTCGTGCACAGTTCACATTCGCCAATCTGCAAACGCGAAGCTCTATTACCTGGTTGAAAGTAAAGGCCAGGGGTGCGGGATGAGGGGGGGGCTGACGCGCTGTGCCCTTAGCCGGGCACGCGCAGACAGTGGGAATAAACTCTTTTTCTTCTATGCCAGACTGGCATGAGAGAACAGTTTACTGAACCTGGAAGTTGTGTTGAGTAACCGCGCTGGAAATAGTTTCAGACAGCAAAGTTGTGGAGTCATAGATTGTTTTAAACTCGTCAACTTCCTGAACATCAGTGTCTTTAAACAAGTACTCCAGATGCCCGAAGGCCAGCGGTTGATAGATCAGGCTTACCGAAATATTGTAAGTACCGCTGATGCTTACCGGGACTTTGTATTCAAAGATGTCGAGACCGGCGTTGAAGTTGTTGTCCAGCAGCGCTTCACCGGTCACCGCGACATCACTGCTTACTACATTTTTGTCGAATCCGATTGGCGTCAGTCGGTTGTCTTTGAGATGTCGTGCTGCCTCTATGAGTGAGTGTGTGACATTGCCTCTTGTATCGCCCATGATTGACTCAAATATCAGGACCTGATCTTCGCTTACTATAGAGTTATAGTGTGGCTCGTACTTACGGTAGCTTTCGTCGCCATCAGCACCAACTATGCTGCCGTCAGCATTCATTTTGCCAGACTCAAAAATGATAGCGCCATTTTCGTCTGTTGCTACGAAGTGTACAAAGACACGTCGCGATGGATAGCCGCTCGGTAGCTTGTGACCGGTATTATTTTGTATCTGTACTGTTGCAATAATGTTGTTACCTTCATTGCGTGTGCCGGTGATGGTAAGGTCTGCGGAGGTTTTTAAGAACTCCCTGTTTCTCTCGATGGCTTGTTGAAATCCTTCAACCTCAATGCCAAGCTCTTCACGAAAGTTCTTGAACATATCCAGCATCACTGTGTTCGCACCCAGGAAGGTATGTTCTGAAAAGTCAGGTCTGCGAATATCTGTGCCAGAAGAAGCGAGCGTCACTGTAGAGGCTATTTTCGGCATATGGCAAGACTGGCATGTTGCGTCTTTTGAGCCACCTTCCCGATAGTCGCTGTTTCTCCATTCGGTAAAAGTTTGCTGTTCCGGAAATCTGTCTTCTATAACGGCGGGAATGATCACGCCATTACTGTCCACAGTGGGTGTTTTCAAGTCGTGACAGGTTCCACACACGGATGATTCACTCATGTGCGCGCCGTACACCGGTGAAAAGTCCGAGTTAGCTGTCATATACGCTCCAATGGGATCAACGTATTGAGCGTAGGCAGGTCGGTTTTCTCTCTCTTCCTCAGGAAGTTCTTCGACGGTGAAGTTGCCGGACATTGATGCAATAGTGCCGAGACTGCCAGTGTCCTGGATTTGATGACACAAAGAACAACTTACACCATCCATTGCGTGGTCGAAGTACTCATTGGCTGGGTTCAGGAACCCGTCATCAAATATCTTTGGCTCGACACCGTCTTTGTGTGCGGCATCATTGGCCATCGGTGCATGGCATCTGGTGCAGGTATCATTTACTTCGTGTTCAAGATTCGGATGGTTTTTGATTGTTGCTGCCGCTTTGGCGCGCCAGTAAGGATCTCGAGCGGCATTGGCCATTGTGCTGGTCTCCCAGGCGGTACCAATGGACACATCATTGCCTTCGTCGTCAAACAGATCATTGTGACAAACTCCACAAGCACCGCTGCCTGAGTAGTGCTTTGCTTCGAATGTGTGATCAGAAGGCGGTAGTGACGGTGTTGTGCCGAAGCCGACAGACGCAGGAGGAATTGAATTCTGCAGGGCGATCGCATTCGATCCAGAATCGACCGGATTCTTTGAGTCTTCCTCGGAGCCGCCGCAAGCGCTGAGCGCCAGGGCTGCCAGAAAGGCTGTGGTTAGTCTGATTTTTCTCTGTCTGGACGACATATCTTAATCACCGCGCACATTCAACGCTGTTGTTGAGTTAAATAAAACGTATCCCGCGGGTTATCGGCTGGTTGGCTCCACGCTTGAATTTTTGGGCGGATCCGGCAAGAAGCACAGTCTTGCTGAGGTTGTGAAATACTGAGCCAATAGGGGTGTTCCGGTATAAATATGGTGATTCAATCGTCGACGAAACCTGGTAGATAAAAACATGACGAAATCGAGGTTAGTGCTCTTTCGCGTTCAACAGATTTTATTCACACCGATATCAGCATATTGATTCAGGGGTAGCATATAATTGCCGCGCCTTAATGGTTTAGGTGCGCAAAGCTGAGCTGGGACTTCGAGCGTTTTTTGGTGGTTTGGCTATGGTTTTAATTTTGATTATTGGAAAAATATATGCTCTCCGCACAATCCGTCTTATGCGTGCAGGACGTTTCGGACAGGCAAAAGCGTGCAGAAAATAAAGTCTGATTGATGGAATCACCGATGTTCAGATATCGAGTTCTGCTTAATGTGTTAAGTCCATGCTTAGTGTTACTGGTATTGTTTCAGGCCGTGAAAAGCCGGAGCAGGCGGTTCGCGCTGCAACGTCTGGGTTTTTCCTATTCAACAATTAGTGTCCAGCCTGTCTGGATTCACTGTGCCTCAGTGGGCGAAGCAACGGCTGCACATCCGCTTATAAAAAAAATGCTGGAAAGGTATCCCGGCTTGCAGCTCGTCGTATCGACAACTACGCCGACCGGTGCTGCTACAGTTGCGCGCTGGAATATTGCAAACGTACGGCATCTGTACCTTCCGCTGGATTTTAAATACGCAGTTAAAAGAGCAGTGGTGAAAACCAGACCGTTGGTGCTGGTTGTGATGGAAACTGAAATCTGGCCGACTTTAATAAACACTTGTGCAGCCGGTGCAATACCTGTCGTTGTGGTCAATGGCCGTATAGGCGACAAGACGATGAATAGCCCGGCGTGGATGCGCGGTGTTTACCGGCAGGCACTCGGTAGAGTAAACAAAATTCTGGCTAAATCGGAAACAGACAAAGAGAGGTATATAGAACTAGGTGGTGTGAATGTTAAGGTGACAGGCAATATAAAATTTGCCGCAGCGTCAAACAATAGTGAAAAACCCGCGTGTGAAATAAAACGGCCTTTCTGGCTTTTAGCTTCGACGCACGATGACGAAGAAGAACAGATATGCAGCCTGCTGGATAAATACCCGGTGTACAGGAAAAAACTCCTGGTTATTGCACCGCGTCATCCGGATCGAAGTAACAATCTGCAGCAAATGTTAAAACGAACAGGGCTGAATTATGCGGTAAGAAGTAAATCGCAGCCGGTTAATGAGAACACACAAGTTTATCTGGCCGATCAGTTGGGTGAAATGATGATGTGGTTTTGCCATGCGGAAGTTGTTTTTATGGGAGGGTCGTTGATTCCAGTCGGCGGTCACAACCTGCTCGAGCCTGCGGCGGCGGGTGTGCCAATTGTTTGTGGACCACATTTGCATAACTTTAGTGAGGAAGCTGATTTGCTGCTTTGTGCGGGGGCTATGTTGCGGTGCGAAACAGCTGATGCAGTATTGCAGCAAATAAACGCAATGCTTGAAGATCACGTCAGACTTAAAACTATGGGGCAGGCGGGGTGTGAAGCGGTAACATGCAACAGCGATGTAGCTGATCGCTACCTTGATGAACTGTTGCCTTTTATTGGCTCTGTTGGGTAGTCATGCTTCTGCTATAGCCGTTGAGAAGTTGTTGCCAGACTGAATCATCGAAGTATTGAATCTGTTTTAAGCGCAGAAGTTTATCCAGCGATCTTCTCAGCCGTTCAAGGTTTTGTTGTTTCCAGTGTTCCCCGGAGCGACGTTTGCAACGATCGAAGTCAATAAGCTTTACCTGCCCTTCATTGTCAATGAGAATGTTATTTGCGTTCAGATCGCTGTGCCAGACGTTGAACTGGTGCACTTGCCTGATGGTTTTACCAGTCTCGTACCAGAGATCTTCTTTTAGCGTCGTGTCAGATATGATTTGCGCCAGCGTTCTACTATGTGGGTGTAGTCGGGTAATCAGATCGCAGGTGTAGAAGATCCCGTGTCTTTGTACTCTGGCACCAAGTGGTTCAGGTACTGGCAGTCCCTCAGCGAACATCATTTCACACAAGCGGTATTCGTTGACTGCCCGTGTGGCATTGATACCTTTCCACAGAAACCGATCGCCTGCTATTTTAGCGATCATTCCTCCGCGATGATAATGCCGCAATACCGCCTGGTCCGTATCAGTTATATCGAAAAACCAGACCTTTGCGCGGCCATTACTCTGGGAGCTGCTCGAAGCTTGTTGCTTTAAATAGGCGGGATCAAAGTGTTCCGGCTTGAGTTTTGATTGCACTGCCTTAGCGGTAACGAAATAACAGTCGCTTTTGAGTTGATGTACTTTGCGGTCAATTTTTTTAATGGCAGCGGGCATCGCACACATTGTACTTAGGCGAAGTGCAAGTTTAGCAAACCAGGCGGTGTCTCTCTGATTTGATTTGGTATGCCTTGATTTGAACTGGGAATCTGTGGGTGCATGTAGTTATTCCTTTCAACTTCTCATAGCAGTTAGCTCCTCATCCGTTTCCCGTCAGGATCATACAATGGTTTGCCCTGAACTAAAGCTTTGTAAAACTCGCCAATTATTTCTATTTCAAGCTGGGTTCCGGGTGCTGCATATGCTGTGTCGACATAGCCCATTGCCATTGATTTTCCAATGTGGTGTGCAAACCCGCCGGAGGAAATATACCCGACGGGTTCGCCGTCTTTAAGAATTGCTTCATCCAGCGTGACATCAATAGGCGAGTCTATGGTAAGCGTTACCAGACGTCGTGTAACTCCCGCATTTTTAATTTTTTGAGTAGCTTCCTTGCCAACAAATTCTTTGTCCCAATTAATGAAGATATCCATACCGGATTCAATAGCATTGAAGTCAGGACGAAATTCCAGGCTCCATGCGCCCCATGCCTTTTCAAGGCGCAGGCTCATTAACGCACGGTTGCCATACCAGCGGTAGTCAAGATCAGTGCCTGCCTCTTCGATTGCCTCTGCCAGACGCAGCAAATATTGTGGGCGACAGTAGATCTCGTACCCCAGTTCACCGGAGAAACTCAGTCGATGTAGTAACACAGGAACACCACCGACGTAAGTTTGTCTGGAATCGCGAAACTTGAGAGCTTCAGCGGAGACATCATCGCGTGTGATTCTGGAGAGCAACTCGCGAGACTCAGGGCCCGACAACGCAACACCGTGCCACTCACCGGTCTGGTTTTCGTGAATCACATTGTCAGGCAGTGTTCGTTTGAACCAGCGACTGTGTGCGTCCTGCATGGCCCCCGAGCCGAATAACATAAAGTGCTCATCACTGTAGCAGGCAACGGTTAAGTCACCGTAGAGGCGACCTTTATCAGTCAGCATCGGCGTTAGTGCAATTCGGCCGGGTTTTGGTATGTAGCCCGCCATGGTTTTATCAAGCCAGGCTCTGGCCCCCGAGCCTTTAACAAGGTGCTTGGCGAAGTTGGCAATTTCTATCCCTGCCACGCTTTCTCGTACTGCTTTCACTTCGCGTGCGACGTATTCGTGAGATCGATTGCGTTCAAACGTCGGGTCTTCGTGTGCATCTTCTGGATTGTTTGCAAACCATAGCGCATGCTCGAGACCGAATGACTGGCCCATACGTGCGCCTTTTTCTACCAGTCTGTCGTAAAGTGAAGTGGTTTGTTGCTTTCGACCTTTGGGTAGTGTTTCGTTAGGGAAGGTCATGACAAAGCGGCGTTCGTAATTTTCTGTCGACTTTACTGTGCCCCAGTCAGGTGATGCCCAGTTGCCGAAGCGGGCCACATCCATCGCCCAGACATCTATTGACGGTTCACCATCGATCATCCACTCGGCCATGGTTAAACCCACGCCGCCTCCCTGACAAAAGCCTGCCATAACACCTACAGCACACCAGTAGTTGTGCATACCAGGTACGGGACCGATCATTGGGTTGCCGTCTGGTCCGAAAGTAAATGGTCCGTTTATGGTTTGTCTGATACCGGCTTCTGCAAGTGCCGGTATACGATCAAATGCCAGTTCAAGTCTGTCTGCAATGTGTTCAAGGTTCGGGTTCAGTAGCTCGTGTCCGAAGTCCAGTGGTGTTCCATCAACACGCCACGGAACACCAACCGGTTCATAGGTGCCGAGTAATAAACCGTCGCGTTCCTGACGAAAATAGATGTTCGCGTTATAGTCAATTCCACATGGCAGACGAGAACCGAAATTTTTAACTTCATCTATGGTTTCAGTTAGCAGATAGTGATGCTCCATTGGCTGTACCGGGAGATTCAGTCCCGCAAGGTGTCCCACCTCACGTGCCCAAAGGCCGCCGCAGTTAACAACGTGCTCCGCATTGACTGTGCCTTTACTGGTGACTACATCCCACGTGCCATCTGCACGTTGAGTTGTGGCAGTGACGGGTGTGTGGGTGAAATACTGACCACCGTGGTGTTTCGCGGCTTTGGCAAAGGCGTAAGTGGTGCCCGACGGGTCGAGGTCACCATCCTGATCATCCCAGAGCGCTGCAATATAGTGTCTGGGATCGATTAACGGGTGTCGCTCAGCTACTTCCTTCGGTGAGATCCATTCCTGCTCCAAACCCATATAGCGGGCTTTGGATCGCTCGCGTTTCAGGTAGTCGTACCAGGTTTTATTCGAGGCAAGATAAAAACCTCCGGTTAAATTCAAGCCGATTGACTGGCCGGACAGTTCTTCAATCTCTTTATACAAATTAATCGTATAACTTTGCAAACGGGATATGTTCGGGTCTGAACTGATTGTGTGTATCTGGCCTGCAGCGTGCCAGCTGGAACCTGAGGTTAGTTCATCACGTTCCAGTAGTATTGTGTCTTTCCAGCCGAACTTGGATAAGTGATAAAGAATCGAGCAACCGACAACACCGCCGCCGATAATGGCCACTTTGGTATGGCTGGGCAGCGATTTTTTGGTTGCCCCTTCTTTAACAAACTCTGGCATTGGAGTTCCTTGTAATCAGTTGTATTGTGCTTCAAATCGTTTAGCGGGTCATTCTGTCTGTACGTTAATACCATGCGTCGGGTAGTTCTTCTTTGCGTTTAGCTACATAGGTATCCAGCGCTTCTTTGGTGGCCGGGTCTATCGGCGGTGCTTCGTAGTTGTTGAGCATATTATTCCACTTTTCAAATGCTCGTTTACGCATGTCTTTGCTGCCGCCTTCCTCCCAGCTTTCAACGTTCTCACTGTCGCTGAGCGACGCATCATAGAATGCAGTCTGATAGTGACGCATTGTGTGTGCGGAACCCAGAAAGTGTCCACCCGGTTCAACCTCCTGGTATGCATCTCTTGCAAACTGGTCTTCACTCATATCGAGTGAGTTCATCAGTTTCTGATAGCTGCCCAGCCGATCGGCATCCATGATGAGTTTTTCAAAACCGGTTGCGAGACCGCCTTCGAGCCAACCAGCTGCATGCAACGTATAGTGCGATCCTGCGAGTGCTGTAGAGTGCATTGAGTCTGCACTTTCATAAGCTGCCTGTGCGTCTTCGATTTTGGATGCAGTTAATGATCCACCGCAACGTAATGGCAAGCCAAGGCGTCTGGCCATTTGGCCAATTACATAGTTTGATAGAACAGGCTCCGGCATACCGAAGGTGGGTGCTCCTGATTTAAGGCTCATAGATGACAGGAAGTTACCCATTACGAATGGCGCGCCTGGCTTTACCAGTTGTCCGAACGCTACTGTGATCATTACTTCTGCCATTGCCTGAGCAACAGCGGCGGCTGTAGATACAGGGCCCATTGCACCGGTCAATATAAACGGTGTAATTACCATTGCCTGGCCGCGAGATGAATAGACTTGAATCGCTTCGGTGACGACGCGATCAATTAACAAAGGTGAATTCGTATTGACGTTGGCCATGATCACTACATTTTCATCCATAGTTTTTTTACCATGGAGAATTTCTGCCATATCTACACTGTCCTGGGCGCGGCTTTTTTCAGTGATAGCACCAAGATGCGGTTTATCATTCAGCGTCATGTGTGCGTAAACCATATCGAGATGGCGTTTGGATACTGGTATGTCTGTGGGCTCTGCGATCACCAGTCCGCTATGATGCAGATGAGGGTGCATATACGTGAGCTTCAGGAGCTTTTCAAAATCATCAAACGTCGCATAGCGACGACCGGCTTCAAGATCGCGTACAAACGGTGCGCCATAGATCGGCGCGAATACCTGATTGTTTCCCCCGATAGTGACTGAGCGTTCCGGGTTTCTTGCCAGCTGAGTGAACTCTGACGGCGCTTTAGCACATTGCTCTCGCACCCAAACGGCGTCGGCAAAAACTTTGTCTCCCTCTGTTTTAACACCGGCGTCTTGCCAGACGCGTATCGATTCCGGGTCATCACGAAACGCAAAGCCGATATTCTCGAGCATCCAGTCGACCTGATTATCGATTACTTGCAGTTGTTCTTCGTCGAGTGGATCGAAGAATGGCAGGCGGCGTTTGATGAACGGTGACACGAGGGAAGCAGCAGAGCCCGTGATGCGGTCTCGTGCTTTGCGGCCTTTTCTTGTTCTTCGAGTCATTTCTAATAGCCGCGGCTAATGCGAGCTTTGGATGATAACCGAGCAAAAACCCTTTGTAACTGTTGTCTGTTGTCAGTGAACGCCACATTCGTTTTGCACAATTTTTCGAGACAGTGAGAGTGTTAAATGATTTTTACAAAGCTTGTAAACGGATCGTAAGCACCCCATAAAGTAAGGGTGAGACACAGGAATTGGTACAAACATGATTGATCGAAGCAAGCGAATTACCCTGAAGAAAATGGCTCTGGGGGCCGGTGCAATGGGTGCCGGTTTGACCGGGACGGGTGCTTTTGGTGCCGGTATGGAAACAAGCGGAGCGGCATTCGCCGACCTGCTCGAGCAGCGAGCAGCAGAAACCCCGGAGCTTGGTAACATAGAAGTGACCACCAGAGTTTCTGCCATTAACAATGATCTGGAAATAGTATTGACCAATGCGGGTCAGGAGCGGGTAAATATTACCCACATGACGCCTCACACGCTGCGTGTGCCAAGAGGCGAGTTTGATTTTTCTTCTTTGCTTAATCGCGGCCCGCTAACGCTTGAGGCAGGCCAGTCAGTCCCGTTACCTCTTAAAAGAGTGCCGTTAAGATTGCAGCAACATCGACTGCCGGTACACCTGACACCAACAAATCAATCACTGACAGATACTTTGAAAAAATCGATGTCTGTGGTCACGGATACCGATGCGTTTGCATCTGTGACTGTGCCTGGTATAGCTGCCGTTTAATCGTGAAGGCAGCGAATGTTGCAGACAGAGGAAAAGACTGCACAAAAGCAGTCTTTTCGGTGTTAACGGAGCTACCGTTAACGCTCTGGAGTCATTAGGTTCGGGAGGCTTTTCGTTGTTGCTGTCTGCCTTCAACCGATGAAAGAATTATCTCCGATTAGGCCTAATTGTGCTGTGAATCTGTTCACATAATGGTTCATTATGTATCTTTTTCTTTACATTAATCCTTTTTTTAGTGCCTTCGCGGCGGCAACGCGTGCTCTGGCGCCACCTGCGACCGGCATAGTAAAGAAACCGTGAACTGTGTCATCTGTTTGCGAAGCAGCCACTTTTACGCCGGCAGCCTTTAGGGCATGCGCATACTTTAATCCTTCATCGCGCAATGGATCAAAACCTGCCGTTAGTACCCATGCCGGCGGTAAGCCTGTAAGCGAGCCTGATAACGGGCTGACTCGCACATCGTGCCTCAATGACGTGTCAGGAACATATCGATCCCAGAACCACTGCATCAGGTTTTTTGTTAGAAAGTAACCATCTGCATTTTCTGTATAGCTGGTGTTTTCAAAGTCCGGCTCTACTACAGGGTATACAAGTAGCTGAAAGCGGACGTCAAGGTTCGATTCTTTTGCAGCAATGCAAACGCATGCCGCGAGGTTGCCACCAGCGCTGTCTCCACCAACGGCAATGCGTAGTTTATTTGCGCCAATCGATTCAGCGTTGTTAAACGTCCAGTGCAGGGCCGCAAGGCAATCATCAAATGCCGCCGGAAACACGTGTTCAGGAGCCAATCGATAATTTACCGATAAAACAATACAGCCGGATTCTGATGCCAGGTGCCTGCAGGGAAAATCAGCGCTGTCGAGATCGCCCAGTACCCAGCCACCGCCGTGAAACCAGACCAGCACTGGCAGATTTTCTTTGTCTGTCGGTTTGTAGACGCGACAGGGTATATTGCCGTGTTTTGCAGGAATGTCCAGCTGCGTAACTTCATGCACTGACGCAATATTTGCCGGAACCTGTCTGCGCTCATCAAAGAAGCTGCGCAGTTGTTCTGCAGACAGTGTATGTGCCACAGACATGTCGTCCTGTACGACATCCAGCAGTTGTTGAATTTCCGGATCGAGAACGGTATCAGTTGTCATGTAATAAGCACCGCTCTGAAGTCATTAACGTTAGTGAGAGTGGGGCCTGTTATCAGCAGATCGTTAAGTGACTCAAAGAAACTGTAAGCATCATTGTTCTGCAGATAGTCAGTGGGTTTTAGCGCTGCCTGTTCTGCACGAGCAAGAGTGCACGGGGTCACTATGCATCCTGCGTTATCTTCCGAGCCGTCAATGCCATCGGTGTCTGCTGCGAGACAATGTACACCTGCAATACCGTTGAGCGCGATAGCCAGGCCCAGTGAGAATTCTGCATTGCGCCCGCCACGTCCATTGCCGGTCACTGTCACAGTGGTTTCACCTCCTGATAATAGAACACAAGGTTTCTTTATCGGTTGTTGATGCCTGACTACCTGCTTTGCGATACCTGCATGCACCATAGCTACCTGTATGGACTCACCTTCGATACTGTCTCCCAAAATCAAAGGGGTGATTCCGTTTTCCTTAGCAACGGATGCTGCAGCCAGCAATGACCTTTGGGGTGTTGCAATCAACACAGCTGACGAATTTGCCAGTCGCGGGTCACCTGCTTTAGGTGTCTCACTGTACCTGTTGTCTGCTGTCTGCTCATCCAACGCGCCTTTTTTGAGGTGATTAATAGCAGCAGCCGGTTCAGTGATAGCGTATTTTTTTATGATATCCAGTGCATCTTCATAGGTAGTGGGATCAAACACGGTCGGGCCAGAGGCGATCACATCGGGATCGTCATCCGGGACATCGGAGATCATCAGTGTTACAAGCTTTGCAGGATGCACAGCAGCTGCAAGCCTGCCACCTTTAATGGATGATAGATGTTTGCGCACACAATTCATTTCGCGAATGTTCGCACCGCTCATTAACAGTGCCCGATTGAGCTCTTGTTTATCTGCAAGTGTTAATCCCGGTGCCGGCATAGATAGCAACGCAGAACCACCGCCGGAAATCAGGCAAACCACCAGATCATCCGGTGACAAGTCCGATACGGTCTCGAGTATTCTTAGTGTGGCCTGTTCACCTGCCTGATCAGGTACAGGGTGCGCGGCTTCTACAATTTCAATGTGTTCGCAAGGCACGGCGTAGTCATAGCGTGTAATTACCAGACCGGATAATTTATCTTTTGGCCCTGTCCAGTAAGATTCAAACGCCCTTGCCATTTCCGCCGATGCTTTTCCGGCTCCGATAACCAGTGTGCGTCCGGCAGGTGGCTCAGGCAGATGACGTGGTATCACTTTTTCTGGTTGGGCGGCATCAACTGCTGCTTTGAACATTGACCTCAATAGTTCTTGTTCATTCATAGAGGTGTGGTTATCTCCTTAGGAAGCGCATGGCAATTAAACCCACTATTGCCATCGACGATGCGGCACCGGCAACGTAGGTGAGTGCGGCAGCGGTAAGCATTGATTTTGCGCCTGCATACTCCTGTTCATTGACCATATTATATTTGCTCAATTCCTGAAGCGCTCGTTTGCTGGCATCAAATTCAATAGGAAGCGTCAGAACTGGCATCAACATCCCAAGCAGCATCATCAGTAGCCCGGAATTCATCAGAAATCCACTGCCCATGAATGCGCCACCCATAGTCAATATAAGCCCGAATTGATTACCTAGTGCCGCTGCCGGCATCATTACCGCTTTTAGCTTCAAAGGGGCGTAATTTTCGATGTCCTGTATCGCATGACCACACTCGTGTGCTGCCACCGCCAGAGCTGCGATGCTGGGTTGGTTGTTAATATCCTGCGAAAGCCGAATCAGCTTCTGGCTGGGTATGTAGTGGTCGGTTAGCATACCTTTTGAAACTTCGAGTTTTACATTATTCAATTGGTTGCTATCAAGAATATGGCGCGCTGCTGTATGACCATCGATTCCCGCAGTATTTTGTACAGTACTCCATTTTTTATATGTGCGTGTCATCCACAGCCGAACCAGCGTAGATGCAACAAAGCTGAGAGCAATTATAAAAATGAACATTTTCTAAACCGGCCAACCTTTGCCTGTCAACTTACCATACTGCCGCTGTTTGCGGGCATTAAGCAGTTTTGGTGTTCACAGCCATTACGTGGCCTATCTGCCATGGCCGTGGCAATTGATTATGTGCAGATTTGATTTCCTGTAGCCGCGCCAGTAATTTCGAAGGCATTGTCGTGGATTTCCTTGAGTTCATATCTACACAGGTGCCCAGCGACTCATGGCTTGCTGCCAGAGTATCGAACTCTGTTTTAAACATCTCCTGGTAGAAATGGAACCTCTTTCCATTAACATCGAGCAAACGAGACTCTATTCTTACGGTCGCGTCTACTTTGACTTCGGACAGGTAGTTCAGGTGCGACTCGAGTGCAAAAGTCGAAAAACTGTGTTCCTGTCGCAGCTGTTGGTTGATGCCCATCCATTCAAAAAAAGATCGCGCCGACAAATCGAATATATGATGATAAAACGCAACATTAAGGTGGCCGTTGTAGTCTATCCAGTCGGGCTTTACAACAGTTGAAAACTGCTTGTACGGTGTCTCTATAGGCATCAGTCGCGGGTACTCTTACTTAACTTTACGTTGAATTTGGTTCTGTTGAATTTGGCAGTGGTGTTAGAATTGAAAAGCATCTGCCTATTGTCTGGTTTGAAAAACGGAAACAGTGTCCATGAAACTTTACCATAACCCTGCATCACCATTTGTCCGTAAGGTAAGAGTGGTAGCCTCTGAGTGCGGTATAGCTGAACAGTTACAGCTTGAAGAAGTTGCATTAACGCCGGTCTCTACACCGGATAACCTGGCTCAGGAAAATCCGCTTGGAAAAATTCCATCGCTGGTGCTTGACAATGGTGCGACTCTGTTTGACTCAAGAGTTATTTGTGAATACCTCGACTCCGAGTTTAACGGCGGGTTGATACCTGCAAGTGGTTCACAACGCTGGTCTGCACTGCGACAGCAATCCATTGCCGATGGCCTGTGCGATGCAGCAGTTCTGGTACGGTACGAAAGTTTTGTGCGTCCGAAAGATAAGCAGTGGGATGATTGGGTGGAGGGACAGCTGTGCAAATGCCGCCGGGCAATTGATTTGCTGGAGCGGGAGAGTGAAGTTTTCGCAGATGGTGCAACTATAGGTAGCTTGAGTGTTGCCATCGCACTGGGTTATTTCGACTTTAGAAACGCCAATGAGAAATGGCGTGAACGTGCGCCGACTCTTGCGAACTGGTATGAAAAATTCTCACAGCGACCATCACTTGCAGAGACACAGCCTTCATGACGCGACATTGTAGTTATTTCTACTCACTGCGGTCATTGTGATTGGGTCGCGTGCGCGTCACCGATTGTTACTGGATGCGCGTCGCACCTTAAAACTGGCGCTTCCTTTGATGCTTGCCCAATTAATGTTGACGGGCAACGGGCTGGTAGATGCATTGGTTGCAGGACGACTGGGCACACAAGAGCTTGCGGCTGGCGGGATAGGAGCTGGTCTGTGGTTTTTTGCCTCGCTCTCGTGTATCGGACTGATGGCTGGTATTTCACCAACATTGTCACAGCTTATCGGTCAAAGTCGTCGTGCCTATGTGGGCTCAGTTTTTACCCAGGGTTTGTGGATTGGTATTTTCACCGGTCTGATTGCCATGCTGTTTGCCTGGTTGATGATCGCAACGGTCGATTACTGGGCTATAAAAAGTGAGCTGGTGCCATTGGTTGTTGAGTACCTGCTGCCAGCCAGTTTTAGTTTGCCTGCCTTTGCAGTGGTTATGGCCTGTCGCAATGCCTGTGAAGCAACCGGCTATACCCGTGGTGTGGTTGCTATTCAGCTTCTTGGTTTATGTATAAACATATTGGCAGATCTTGCGTTTGGGCTTGGCTGGTTCGGCTTCCCGAAGCTTGGTTTGCTGGGTATTGGTATTGCTACCTCTATTGTTTCAGTTTCGATGGCGGTGGCACTTGTTTTTTACCTCCGCGGTAGTCGCTTTTCTCGATATAAGTTTCTATCGAAATTTGAAAAGCCCCGGTGGAGTGATATAAAACCGATGTTGTTGTTATCTATACCCATTTATCTGGCATTGTTATTTGAAGCCGGGCTGTTTGTGGCCACTGCAATACAGATGGGTATGCTGGGTACGCTGGAGGCCGGTGCTCATAACATTGCAATTGGTATCTCGGGCGCTTGTTATATGTTGCCACTGGGTTTGTCTTTTGCGCTAACAGCGAGGGTAGGGCGGGTTTACGGCAGAGGTGCCTATGAGTCACTAAAACTTCGTCTTGCGAGCGGTGTGTTAATAACCTTATTGCTGGCACTAACCACTGTAACGCTGTTAGTGTTATTCAGATATCAGTTAACTGGCCTGTACACATCAGATGTAGAGTTACGGCAATTTGCTACTGGCCTGATTGCATTGGCCGCAGTTTTTCAATTATCTGACGGTGCGCAAGTTGCGTTGCTCGGCATGCTGCGTGGCACTAACGATACTCGTGTCCCCATGCTTATAAACGCGTTTTCATATTGGGCTATAGCGTTTGTCGTGGGCTATTACACAGCTCATCATCTTGGTTGGGGCGCAACGGGTTTATGGTTTGGCCTCATACTGGGGCTGACAGTAGCCGCTGTTTTGCTGGCCTGGCGTTTAAAGGTTAGGGTAAAGCAGGTCAGAGCTGAGTTTTCGTAATAAAATTGGTGGCATCCGGCACATAATAAAAAGCGCGGGTTTTAACACCCGCGCTTGTGTTTACACTTGGTAGACAGTTTTGATTAACCGAATTGATTCATCGTATTGTCTTTGCCTGAAGCTTTCAGTGCCTGATTACCAGAGAAATACTCTTTGTGATCGTCACCGATGTTGGAGCCCGCCATATCCTGGTGCTTAACGCACGCAAGGCCATTGCGAATTTCCTGGCGCTGTACATTGAATACATAAGCCAGCATGCCTTCGTCACCAAAGTAACCTTTCGCCAATGTGTCTGTGGATAGAGCTGCGGTGTGGTAGGTTGGCAGAGTAATAAGGTGATGGAAAATTCCGGCGCCTGCCGCTGCATCAGCCTGAAAGGTCCGTATCTTCTCATCTGCTTCACGGCTTAGCTCGGTATCGTCGTATTTGATGTCCATCAAATCCTCACGATCAAAATCCGAAACGTCCTTACCTGCTTCACTCCAGCTATCGAAAACCTGCTGGCGGAAGTTCAGAGTCCAGTTAAATGAAGGACTGTTGTTGTACACAAGTTTAGCGTTCGGAATCACATCACGGATACGGTTGACCATGCTGGCAATTTGTCCAACGTGTGGTTTTTCAGTTTCGATCCACAGCAAATCTGCACCGTTTTCAAGTGCGGTGATACAGTCGAGCACAACACGGTCTTCACCGGTGTTCGGCTTGAACTGAATCAAACCGTTAGGCAGACGTGTAGTTTTAACCATTTTACCTTCGCGCTTGATCACGATATCACCGGAACCAAGTTCTGACGCATCGGTGACTTCTTCGCCGTCGATAAAAGAAATGTATTGGTCAGCCAGGTCTCCGGGTGCGTGGGACACTGGAATTTTTTGTGTAAGACCTGCGCCGAGCGAATCAGTACGTGCGACAATTACACCATCGTCAACACCCAGCTCAAGAAACGCATAGCGAAGTGCGTTGATCTTGGCAATGAAATCTTCATGAGGTACCGTCACCTTACCGTCCTGATGACCACATTGCTTAACATCGGAAACCTGATTTTCAATTTGCAGGCAACAGGCACCGGCTTCAATAAGTTTTTTAGCAAGCAGGTAAGTCGCTTCTTCGTTGCCAAAACCTGCATCTATATCTGCAATGATGGGTACAACGTGAGTTTCAAAGTTGTCTATCTTCGTGGTGGCGGCTTTTGCGGCTACTTCATTGCCCTGTGCTTTTGCTTCATCGAGCTCGGTAAAGAGATGCCTTAGTTCACGCGCATCAGCTTGCCTCAAAAATGTGTACAGCTCTTCTATTAATGCCGGTACCGAGGTCTTCTCATGCATTGACTGATCAGGCAGAGGTCCAAACTCGGATCGCAATGCTGCGATCATCCAGCCTGAAAGGTACAGGTAGCGCCCACGGGTTTCAGCAAAGTGTTTTTTTACCGAGATCATTTTTTGTTGCGCAATGAAACCGTGCCATACACCAAGAGACTGAGTGTATTTTGAAGAATCGGCATCGTAGGCAGCCATATCTTCGCGCATGATTTTAGCGGTATGCTTGGCGATGTCCAGGCCTGTATGGAAGCGATTTTGCAATCGCATTCTGGCCACGTACTCTGCATCGATTGCGCTCCAGGAACTTCCTGCGGCGGAAATTACGCTGGCGCTGTTACTAATCTCTTCTGAATATGAGTTCACGATATACCTCTGTGTTTAAGTTGATCCGGGGCTGCTTACAGTCCGGGTTTTGATAAAATTTGAGTGAAGTCTGCCGAATTACATTGCGGCGGTTTGGTTCACGTTGTACCCCTGACTGTGCATTGTGCGAATCATCGCCTTTGCGGGACCTCTTGTGTGCAAATTTTGCACGTCGGACCGACTTTTGGTTTGAGGCGGAGTATCGGCAGTGGCTGTAAAAACTTTAATGTCTGTTTTGCTGTGTGCGGACAGTGGATCAGAATTCTGTGATCCGGTAATTAATGCCAGCATCTGCTGGACGCGTGAAATTAAACTGGCATTGATTTCGTCATTATCGGTTGGTGTGAAAATATTTAGCTGGTTTGAGCTTCTTGTGAAAACAGAATTAATAATGGCGGCTGTAAGCACGTCAATAGTGGCTTCGGGTACAGGTGTTCCCTGCCGGTTGAGAACCAAAGTATTTGAGCGCATAACATTGGAGTCTGTACATGCACTGTCAGAATATGTAGTTTTTGCAGAGGTAGTTATTGCCCAGTTTTTACAATCGATTAAGCTGTGATCGCCATTTTGATTAGAGAAAGTTTTGCAGTGACGGCTTTTTACAATCTGCATCCAGTTTTTATATGTTGTGCACTTTAGTCTGGTTGAGTCTGCCTGCAGGTTAAATAAAGAATAGTTGACTGCTTCCAGTTGAATATCTTCTATGGCAGCCAGATCGTTACAGCCCGTTCGGCCATTGCAGTCAAATATAATTTCTGTATGGATGTGGTTATGTTCCAGCAGAATGCTGTCCGGGTTGTCTGCAGGTCCGTTTTTGCCGACAAATTGTTTTGGGTATTGCAGGCCTGTGGTGCTGCCATCAGCCAGAATCACGAGCAGGTTCTGGAAATAAACCATGTAGCTTACCGCGTCACGGTGAGAGCCTTCGGTAAGTGGATAAGTTTTATCAAGAAAGTCTTTCGCACAGCGAATTACGCGATTGCGCCTGGCAGCGTTGAGGCCGGATCCCGGTTTAAGTCCTGCGCTGTGTGGTATTGCGGTGTCGCTGTATAAAGCCTGGTAAAGACTTCCCCATGCAGGGGCTATGTCAGTCGGACGGCTGGATTCACTGACTGATATTTCCGTACTTGACTGGTTGCACAGAGTATCGGTCGTTGTGATGCATTCTGTGCCGTCTGTGTCTGGAGTAGTTAAAACGTCAACGAAGGCATTCCAGAAGGTTTCAGATTGCAGCGATGTTGATGGAATCACCAGCTGTTCCATCAGGCTGTGAAATTCCTGGCTAATTGAAAAACCGTTGTGGTTCAGATAGCCGGATGTGTTGATGCTCATTGCGCGCTCCCGTTCAGCTGATGCTTGTCCAAATGTCGAAGCGAAAGTATAGAAATACTGTGCTATAATTTCACAATAGAAATTACACAATGTGAAATACACAAATGAACGAGCCAAAAAAGCTGCTCAGAAATGCTCATTTTCTGGGTGCAAAGATAAGAAACTTAAGAAAAAACAACAAATTAACGATGGAAGATTTATCTGCCAGATGTATCAAAATTGATCCTGAGGCTGCACCATCGGTTTCTTACATTTCTATGATTGAGCGAGGGAAGCGTACCCCCGGGCGAGCAATGTTGGGTGTAATAGCATCAGTTTTTCAGAAAGATCCGGAATGGTTTCTGGACGATATGCCCGTTGATGATGGCCTGGTGCCGGATAAAGGCAGCCGGGGCGGCATAACCGGCATGTCTCTGGAGCCAGGGTTTTTATTTTCCAGTGAGATACTTCAGATTGCGATTCCAGAAATGCTTTCGCAGACAGGCACCACCGGACGTCAGTTCGCGCATCTTTTAATCAGGGCTCACCAGGAGACTCATCAAAATCAGTTTCCTGATCTGGAGCGTGCGGCAGAAGCCATCGGTCACAAGCAAATGCCACTGTCTTTGCAATCACTGGAAGAAATCACGGCAACTGTCGGCTTAAAAGTTAAATGGTTCGATACGCTGGAAGAAGACAAATTAATTGAGTTGGGGGTAAGTGACAGCAGCATGGTGCGTTCGTTTTTTGAAGCACCGAATATGATTTATTTAAATCGTGTGCTTGAAGCACAGCCGGTCAGGAAGAAATACGATCTTGCCGGGTATATCGGGCATAAGATACTGCACGACGGCGATGGCGTTAAGAGCACAATGTTAACCGGCAAGCATTACTTTAGTGGCGTACGTGAAGCAACTACTAATATAAATAAAAAGAGTGCTGTCGATGCCAAAGATATAATGCTTGCATGGCGGGATTTTGAGTGTAGTTTTTTTGCTGCAGCGCTGCTTTGTCCGAAGGTGCCGTTTAGAAGACTGCTGGAGCGCAATGGCTATGAAGTAAACAGTGGTGCTCTGGTAGATGTATCGCACTCAATTGCAATGCGTCGAATGACGTCTGTATCGCCTTATCCTCACTGGCACTACTTCGATGCTTATCCGCCAGGGCGATTAAACGCTGTATACCGGGGCAATGGTATTCCACTTCCGTGGGGCAATATGAGAATGGTGCAGGACCCGTGTCAGCACTGGGCAGTATTTAGAAACTTAAATGAAAAACCGGCGGGTTCTTCAGCGCAGATATCTTTGCTCGATGTTGGTGGCGAGTCGCGTATTTACGCTTGTGAATCTGTGGCAGTAAAAGATTTAGCCGGCACACAACAGGTACTGTGCGCCGGAGTGGATGTTAATCCTGCCATAGCTGCGCAGGGACATGATCCGTTGTCATTGGCTGCGGACCTTAAAAAAGCCTGTGGTGGCAATGGTGGCTCCGCACCGATTCCGGCATCTATAAAAAAAGAGCTAATCCGTATCGCGAAAATATTGAATATTTCGTGGGTCGAGCGTGGTATAGAAAATGATGCGCGTGTTATTTGCCCGCGAAGCAGTGCCTGCCCCAGACATCCTGGTTGTCACAGTATGTAATCTGATTAAGCGGCTTTTTTACTATTGACAGATTTTCCGTCAATATCGGGCGCGCGAACGTAGCGATTTCGGCCACCGCGTTTCGCTTCGTACATTGCTTTGTCAGCTGTTTTCATCATTTTCTCAGTATCGGTGATACCACCTGTCGCCAGAATTCCTGCAACCCCGAGACTCATGGTGAGTGCAATTTCATTTCCGTCAATAACTAACTGCTCACTTTCAAGCGCGGCCCGAGTACGCTCTGCGAATACGGCAGCGCTATCGGGATCTGTCTGCGGAAGCACAACAACAAACTCCTCTCCACCGAAGCGCGCAACAATGTCAGCGTTGCGAGCGCACTCTGTTATAACCGAGGCCACTCTTCTTAAGGCTTTATCACCAGCTTCATGTCCGTGGGTATCGTTAATTAATTTGAAATGATCTATATCAATCATTACAACTGAAAGGGGCAGGCTGTAACGATTGCGTCGATCAACTTCGCGCTTTATTACCTGGTCAAAGTGACGACGGTTATAGAGTAGTGTTAACGTGTCGGTTGATGCCATTTTTTGTAACTGATGATTCGCCGCCAGCAGTGCATCGTTGGCTTTTGACAGTCTGGCTTGATTATTTTCCAGCTCTTTAATCAGCTGTTCGTTCTCACGGAGAAGCCTGGAGCTGGAACAAGCCCGATCAACAGCCGCCACCAAACTCGCATGGTTACTAATCGGTTTCTGCAAATAGTCGTAAGCGCCAAACTGCAATGCCTTGAGAACAGTGTCGTAGCTGTCAAAGCCAGTCAACACGATGACATTGAGGTTTTTGTCCAGCAGTTTGAGGCGTCTCATTAGTTCGAAGCCGTCCATGCCACCCATGCGGATGTCAGTGATCACCATGTCGACTCTGTTAATTGCAAAGATCTCGAGCGCTACTTCGGCGCTTAAGGCAGCTACTGTGGTGTAACCTGACTGTTCGAGAACACCGCGTACCACTGTGACGATAGTTTCTTCATCGTCAACTACCAAAACATGACCTTTACTGGACATCGTTGTCATTTAACCGCGCACTTCGCAAATACTTTCTTGTGTATCGACTAGCTGCGCATATCCTTACCCGGATACGTAATGCGTTATGCTAATGAGTACGAATTTGTGAAGTCTGGCACTACTGTCAGGAATAGTTGGCAGTCAGAATTAAAATTTTGTGAACTGTGGCGCCAGCATACCGCGAGAGTTGGGGCTCAAGTATTGTCGCTAGTGACCGACGGAATCTTTCGGTACGTACCAGCCGGTTGAGCTTCTGTCAAAACTCTCACGTACCATCGGGTGTCTAACCGGATCAGTGCTGTCATCCGGCAAAAGGTTCTGTTCCGATACGTAGGCCACGTACTCAGTTTCTTCGTTCTCGGCATAGAGATGATAGAACGGCTGGTCTTTGTGCGGTCTGACATCTTCCGGGATGGATTCGTACCATTCATCGGTATTGGTGAAAACCGGATCCACGTCAAAAATCACTCCCCTGAATGGATACACGCGATGCTTGACCGGTTGTCCGATGGAGAATTTTGCAGACCGAATCATTAACTGCTGCCTGTGTAGAGTGGGATATGATTGACTATAGTTTAGCAAAGCGGGCAGCGGAAATGGCGACCAAAATTATTCTGGATTGCGACCCGGGTCATGATGATGCAGTTGCAATACTCCTGGCGCTGGCAGCTCCTCAGCAAATAGAGGTGCTTGGGCTCACGGTGGTCGGCGGTAATGTGCCGCTGGCGCGTACCGTCGACAATGCCTTGCGAGTGCTAATGCTTGCAGAGCGTGAAGATGTTCCCGTATATGGGGGCTGCCCTCGGCCGCTGTTGCGAGAAATGGTGACTGCTGAACACGTGCACGGAGAATCTGGCCTGGATACCGGAAGCGGCCAATTGCTGGCGCTGCCGAAAATACAGGCAGCAGAGCAGCATGCGGTCAACTATCTCGTTGAAACCATCAGAGCATCGGCGCATAAAACGGTGACTTTGGTAGCCACCGGTCCCCTCACCAATCTGGCAGCGGCATTTGTAATAGCGCCGGACATTATCGATCGGTTGTATCGAGTGGTGTGTATGGGTGGTGCGTATCATGAACCCGGCAATATCACACCGGCGGCAGAGTTTAATATTTTTGTTGATCCTCATGCGGCCAGAGCGGTCGTTGACAGTGGTGTAGACCTGGTATTGTTTGGACTGGATATCACCCATCAGATGCGCATAACACCTTCCCGGCTGGCAGATATTGCAAAAAAGGGCGGACGCTGCGGAGGTGTTGTGGCTGATATACTCGAATTTTTTAATCAGTACGATATGTCGAAATATGGATGGGATGGTGCTCCGCTGCACGACCCCTGTACGATTGCCTACCTGATTGATTCAACAATTTTCAATGGCCGCGAAATGTCCGTCACTGTGGACATTAATGAAGGTGCTAATCTGGGCAGAACGGTTGCAGACTGGTATTCGGTAACTGACGCAAAACCAAATGCGACCATAATTACCGACGGTGACAGTGATCGTTTTTTTGATCTTATTGTCGAGCGTCTGGCAACCCTGTAAACCGGGTTTGCTGCTTTGCAAATTACAACAGGTATATTGAGTCCTGGGTAGCTATTGGTAATAGGTTCTAAGTTGCTTGTGCGTTAAGTTGCATCAGTCCCAGTCAGGTGCCCACGGCACCAGATGTTTATCAACTATCCGGTAATTTTGTTTCGTCAAAGCGCCGATTCTGGTCATTTCTTCTGCGCTCAACTCGAAGTCCATGATGTTGTAGTTGGATTTTATATTGGCGGGGTTAGTCGACATGGTATTTACCGACACGCCTTGCTGCACTATCCATTTCAGCACAATTTGTCCCGCAGTTTTGTTATGGGAAGCGGCGATGTCATCGAATAGCGGCTCCTTAAAAACAGCACCTCTGGCAACCGAGCAATAAGATGATAAAGGTATTCCAGTATCTTTCGCGGTCTGGAGCAGAATCTCCTGATTAAGTAGTGGGTGAAACTCGACCTGATTTGTTACCAGCGGATGATTGGTAATGTGCAATGCGTCGCGCATCATTTGCGAGTTGTAGTTGGAAATACCGATGTGTTTTGCAAAGCCCTCGTCTGCAGCTGCGTTCAGGAGTTCCAGCGAGGGTTTAATGTTGCCTGACCCCGGTGGCCAGTGAAGCAACAGTACATCAATAGAATCGATCTGAAGGTTTTTTAAGCTCTCTTCAACTGAAGGTAAAAACAACTGCTCTTCAAAGTTTGAAGGCTGGACCTTAGTAGTTATCAGGAATTCATCTCTTGCAATTCCCGACGCACGAATGCAATCGCCGGTCTCAGATTCGTTCTGATACATCTGAGCGGTATCAATAGCGCGGTATCCACAGTCTATGGCACAATTCAACGCGTCGGTTAGCGCTTTTTGTTTCAGGGGAAACGTACCAAAAGCGCGCTGGAAGTTATTTGAGAAGTAACAGGTCATGGGAATAATTCAGGATTCTGTAGATTTATTTTCATTTAACTCACTATATCCACGTTGGTGTAGTGGTTCAATATGTTGTGGAGTCCAGGCTTTGAGCAGGCTCCCTGGCTGCAGGAATAAGGCAATGAAAAAAATAGGCTTGCTTGGTGGTATGAGCTGGGAAAGTACAGTGATTTACTATCAGCTGTTAAATCGCATGGCTCGCGATAAATTGGGTGGTTTGCACTCGGCTGACCTGCCGCTGTGGTCTTTCGATTTTGCAATGATTGAACGATATCAGTCTACCGGCGATTGGAGTGGTGTTACTAAGCTGCTGGTAGACGCCGCCCGGTCTCTTGAGCAGGGTGGTGCTGAGTGTCTTTTGATTTGTACCAACACCATGCACAAGATGGCAGCAGATGTTCAGGAAGCTATTAGTATCCCTCTGATTCACATAGCAGACTCAACGGCTCCGGCAATAAAGGAGGCAAGAGTTAACTCGCCTCTATTGCTTGCCACGCGCTACACAATGGAGCAGGAGTTTTATAAAGGATATCTAAAGGAGCACCACAATATTAATGCGATTACACCTGACGATAAAGATCGAACGGTTGTTCACGACATAATCTATGAAGAGCTATGCCGCGGAGTGGTGTTGCCTGAATCGAAAGATCAGTACCTGCAGATTGTTGAGCGTGCAGGTGCTGACGGCGTTATTCTGGGATGTACAGAGGTAGGGTTATTGATCTCGCAGAGTGATCTGTCGGTTCCTGTATTTGATACAACCCAACTGCATGCGCAGGCTGCCATCAACCACGCGCTTAGTTAATTTTACCGGCTGCTCTGTTTGTGATGGCAGTAGAGGAGAGTAACTCCGCCTCTGGGTGAAATTACCTGCCCAGGTTGCCAATTAGATCTTTAACCCATGAGGTATCCCCGGGAAGGATATTCTGAACGACAGGCAGTGACATTATCCAGCCGATAAGAGCCGCAAGCAGAGCGATTATTGAGGCGGCTACGATTGCTGCCAGAAAGATTTTGAAGATCAGCCAGACCAGTTGAAAAAACGGAATGTCCATGTCGATAATATTGACAAAGCCGACGTGATCTTCGCCTTCGTCGTAGTGTGAGTCATAGTTGGGAGCATAGTATCGGTCGTCAGCTTCGTAGCGCGCGGGCTCGCGGGCAGCTCTTGGCTGACCAGCTGAACGTGTATCGTCTGAATTTCTCATGGCACCCCGGTTGAACGCAGGCCCTTGTGGTTCTGCGTGCTTGAATTTGTTCTTTGAAGTTGTTCAGGGCGCAGATTCTAGCACGATGTTAGTGAAAATGGATGGCTGGAACATGATAGTAAATCGAATAAAGGCAGGGCGGTTATGCGAAGTAACCCACCGGGAAGTCTCTTATTGCTCTATTCTGCCGATCGTTTTTTCAAAGTGAGTTATGACCCTCGCGCCAAGCGTTAATTGAATTCTGAACTGTGCCGGGATTCACCGAGTACCATTGGCAAATCATATAGGTAGAACTTTGCGATCAGGTAGAGGTGTTTAGCTTTTGTTTTCAATTGGTTCTCCCTGGTGCCAGACATGCTACGGTGCTGTAAAATGAAACGTGGAGTGCATGGTTACTGGCTGGCATCCGGTTGTGCTCCCCTGTATCACTCAAGCGCAGCACATTTCACGTTACTCCTTAGAGCTGTGTGTGGTTCTTTAGTTCAGTGGCTACAGCAGTCGGGCGTTTTTCTGTTTGAGTGTTGTTTTTCCCACGGCCCCCGGGATTTTTTCTTGTTGTTCATATTATGAAAAAGCGTTCGCCATATCATCAGGACTCAATAAGGCAGGCCAGCAGGTCCTCCGTTGCCTATGGCGAATGGATACTCCGGTATCCGAAGTTGGTTCTTATTGTCGGTGTCATTCTGGTTTTGCTCGCTTCATCCGGTATGGCGCGGCTCACCAATAATCCGGATAACCGGGTGTTTTTTGGTAAAGACAACCCACATCTCCAGGCGCTTGAAGCGCTGGAAGACACTTACACAAAAACAGACAACATATTTATCGCTTTAGCACCTCAAACTGCTAGCCTGGCTGATCCTGAAGTTCTCACTGCAGTGCGTGAGCTGACTGACGCCGCCTGGAAGATTCCTTATTCAAGCCGTGTAGATTCACTTTCAAATTTTCAGCACACGCGAGCGGAAGGTGATGACCTGCTGGTTGAAAATTTGATTACGACGGAGGGAGCAATCACGCAGACGATGGCTGACGAAGTAATCAGTACTGCGCTGGAAAAAGAATTTCTGGTTAATCGTTTGATATCTAAAGATGCAACAGTTACCGGTTTGAATATCACGGTACTAAAGCCTGAAAATAATCGTGACGCAGTTTATGAGGTTGTCGACTACACGAATGAGCTCATTGTCGATTTCGAAAACCGATACCCGAATATTGAATTCTATCTTACCGGTGGTGCGCCGTTTGATGTTGCTTTTACAGTTTTGCCAAATAGTGAAGGTGCTGTACTGATTCCAGTAATGTTTTTTATAATCCTGGTGATAGTCGGGTTAGCGCTGAAAACAGTTTGGGCAACACTGTCAGTGATGTTGCTTATTGTTATGTCGGTCACCACTGCGATGGGGCTTGCTGGCTGGGGCGGGGCAGTGCTTAATGCCGGAACTACAGGCGCACCAATTATTATCTCGACGCTCTCCGTTGCCCACTGCGTGCACATGCTTGTGACAGTCAGGCAACGAATGGCTCAGGGTTGGGGTCAGGCTAAGGCTGTTGTTGAGTCTCTGAGAGTTAATATCGCACCTATCTTTATTACCAGTGCTACCACTGCAATCGGGTTTCTGACGCTAAACTTCTCAGACGCGCCTCCGTTTCGACTGCTCGGTAACATAGTGGCAATCGGAGTGCTGGCAGGCTTTTTACTGTCGGTGACATTGCTTCCCGCCCTGCTGGCGCTGGTAAGAATCAAGCCTGCCGGGAGTGTTTCAATATTACGTAACGCGCTGTCTGCCTTAGGCGCTTTTGTTGTTCGCCACGACAAGAAGATGTTATGGGGTATGGGCACGTTGGTCATTGTGCTGTCGCTCGGTAGCTTCAAAATAAAGCTGGATGACAATTTTCTTACCTACTTCAGTGAAAAATTCGAAATTCGGCGCGATACAGATTTTATAGAGCAACGCCTGACCGGGCTTAACGCGATAGAGTGGTCATTACCTGCCGCGACAGAAGGCGGTGTCAGTGATCCTGTCTACTTGCAGCATGTCGACGATTTTACCGTCTGGCTAAAACAACAAGCCAAAGTGACCAATGTTGGCGCGATAAGTACCACGATCAAGGAACTGAATAAAAGCATGAATGGCGATGATCCGGCCTTTCAGGTGATACCGGAGTCCCGCGAGCTTGCTGCACAGTATTTCTTAATGTACGAAATGTCATTGCCATATGGTCTTGACCTTAACAATACTATTGATATTGCGAAGTCGCAGAGCAGGGTGGTGGCAATAGTACGGAATGCGTCATCAGCAGATATGCGGGACCTCAATGCGCGTGCCGAAGGATGGCTGACTGAAAATGCTCCCGAGCACTATGCTGAGGGCAGCGGATTATCGATGATCTTTGCGTATATTTCTGAGCGCAATATCAATTCAATGTTATTTGGTTCTTTAGTGGCCCTGGTGCTGATCTCACTTATAATTATATTTGCTCTGCGCAGTTTGAAGGTCGGGCTGGTAAGTTTAATTCCGAACCTTGTACCCGCTGCGATGGCGCTTGGTTTATGGGGTTACACTGTCGGCGTCGCCGGCTTGTCTATCGCCGTCGTAGTAGCGGTAACACTGGGCATTGTGGTCGACGATACCGTACATTTCCTTAGTAAATATCTGCGTGCGAGGCGCGAGCAGGGATTGTTGCCGAAGCAGGCGATAGTAAATACTTTCGAGACCGTGGGTGTGGCATTGCTGGTGACTTCTGTAACCTTAATGGCAGGTTTTATTGTTTTGTTTTGGTCCGGATTTAAAGTAAATTCAGAGATGGGGATACTTACTGCAATAACCATCGCCTTTGCACTGATCGCAGATTACCTGTTGTTACCGCCGGTATTAATGGCAGTCGATCGCGAGCAGCAAACCTGAAATTGCATCACCCGAATACGTACGACGTTTAACTAAGGAACCTCTGATCAATTGCTCGCGTCATTCTGACGGCCTATTTTTCCGAGCGCTTCGTTGCGATTTTTATGAAGGGAATAACCATTCATGGCAAATCGACGCCTCGCTCTCGAAAAAATATGCCTGCCAGAATGGCCACACCCAATTAATCAGAGGTTCCCTAAGTAATCTGCAAATCTTAATTGGAGAAAAAGCCAGTGCCCGAGATAAAAATTAGAAAAATGGCGGTAAGCGTTGAAGAAATCTTTCATGAAGGTGGTCCTGTCGTGGAAAAACCGTTACGCAAAGCGTCGTGCATGGCGGTAATTGAAAATCCCTATGCAGGTCGGTATGAGCAGGAAATAGCGGGGTTTATGGACGACCTTAAGCCTCTGGGTGTGCAGATGGCGAGTAAGCTGATCGATGCGTTGGGTGGAAATCCGGATAACATACAAGGATACGGCAAGGGTGCTATTGTTGGTGAGGCTGGAGAGATCGAACACGGTGCGCTGTGGCATGTCCCGGGTGGGTATTCGATGCGTGAGCTGATTAAAGACAGCATGGCTATAGTTCCTTCAACCAAGAAGGTAGGTACACCCGGTACCAGGCTGGATGTTCCATTGACACATACCAATGCGTCTTATGTAAGATCACATTTTGATTCAATGGAAGTTGGCGTTAACGACGCCCCTCGGGCAAACGAGTTGTTGCTGGTGTTGGTTATGTCTACCGGTGCGCGAGTGCATAACCGTGCCGGCGGACTTAATGCTGAAGATATTGTTGGTGAAGACGGGTTGCGATAGAG
>CAZYRP010000021.1:0-40223 GCA_964649465.1 uncultured Granulosicoccaceae bacterium
CGGGCTTTGGTTTGCCCGGCATTCCTTTGGCACGCAAAAAAGTATGGAAGTGACCGTTTTCACCTTCGATGCCGCGATGTGCATGATAAAAATACTGCGAGAATGAATCACTGTCGTGCACATCGCCCTTAGGGTAGTGTTCAAGTTCATAGAAGGTACCCTGATCTCGAAGTACCTCACGTACGACGTTGCCATACTGTTCATTTTTCTTCAACAGACGATAGCAATCTTTGATCTTGTCGCCTGAGGCAAGCATTGCCTGTAGTTTACTGTCCGGCAGTGCCGCCAGTTGCTCAGGCAGGTTTTTCGAATGGCGTGCTTTATCTGATAGTTGTGTCATTGTGTTCTGACCAGTCGGAAGCCAACTAATATATGTTTTATTGATTTGGGTCTGCTATGGCGTGCAGCGGGGCGGCAAACTCCGCACCCCTGGTCGTCCCAGGAGCCGCCTTTAACCCAGGCTCTTTGTGCGCCGGGAGTCGAGATCCATTCAAAGACTTGCCCGGCACCATCCAGAAGACCAAAAGGACCTGCCCTGGACCGTGTACCTACAGCGACTGTATCAAACGGACCGGCATCATGGCTGTTTAAATTATCTTTGTTAAAGTCGTTGCCCCAGGGAAAATAATTTCCGTCAGTGCCTCGCACTGCTTTTTCCCACTCATCTTCAGTTGGCAGGCGCCAGACTTCGTTGCGATTCTCAGACAGCCATGCGGCGTATGCCTGCGCATCGTTATAACTGACCATTACAACCGGATGGAGTTCTCTGTTAGGCGGCGGCTGACCGTTCTGCCATGCATGTCTTCTGGTGCGTTCGTAAGGGTGAACCAGTCGATAGCCTTGCCAGGTCGCTTCATCAACCTCTGGTACCGGATGATTAGTCGCATCAACAAAAAGCTGATATTGATCGTTAGTGATCGGTGAAACGGTAATTTCGTATGCGTCGGTTGCGGCAGTTGCGCGCACTCTTTCCCTATCGTACCAGCCGCCGGTTCGTGTGCGTGAGTGGCCGTAAGCTGCTTCATCCAGCTGGTAGGCGAATTCGCGCTCCTGCTGGTCAGAGCCTGCAATATAAGAACCTGAAGGAATTGATGCGGTGTCGGGTGCAGGTGTTGGCTGGCTGGATGCACCTACAGTAACAGTTGCAGTATCCGGCTGCGGGGTTACTTGATCGGGTGTTGTATTACTTTGTGCGCAGGCAGTATTAAGCAGCAATGCACAGGTCAAAAAAAGAGCCCGACAAGCGGGCTCTCCTTTTACAGCTGTCACGAGTGTGATCAGTTTTTTGCAGCGCATGGGTTGCATGGGTTGCAAGGATTACATGCTTTCGCCGCGCAAGGGTTGCAAGGGTTGCATGGGTTACATGCTTTTGCAGCACAAGGGTTGCAAGGATTACATGGGTTACATGCTTTTGCAGCGCAAGGGTTGCAAGGGTTACATGCGTTAGCTGCACATGGGTTGCATGCTTTTGCAGCACAAGGGTTGCAAGGATTACACGCCTTGGCAGCACACGGGTTACATGGGTTGCAGGCATTGGCTTTTGCAGCACAAGGGTTAAAGCTTGCCTGTAATTCCAGTGAGTAGCCACTCAGAGCAACCAGCTCTTCAGAGCCCCAGGCCAGTGGTTCGGCCTGCATTGGTGCCAACATACAGAAGTTGACCATCTCATCGATATGGATAGCGCCAACACCTGCTTGTTGTGTAGGCATCGCAACTTCGTGCGGGTAATCTTCTGCGAAAGTAGCGTTCAGTAATGCACCACCTGCATGGCAGGAGTTACACGCAAGGCCATTTGAGCTCAGTGAAGTATCGTTCCAAAGCTCGGCGCCTCGGGCAGACAATGCCGCTGCAGCTGCTACGTCAAAAGATGAGCTGGACGGGCGGATAAAGTCGGAGGCCTTAATGTTGCCACCACCAGCAGCGCACGGGTTGCAAGGATTGCACGGGTTACACGCATTCGCTGCACAAGGGTTGCAGGGATTGCAGGGGTTACAAGCTTTTGCAGCACACGGGTTGCAGGGATTACATGGGTTACATGCTTTTGCAGCGCACGGGTTGCAGGGATTGCATGGGTTACACGCGTTTGCAGCACACGGGTTGCAGGGATTGCACGGGTTACATGCGTTTGCAGCACACGGGTTGCAGGGATTACATGGATTGCACGGGTTACATGCGTTAGCAGCACAAGGGTTGCAGGGATTACATGGATTGCACGGGTTACATGCTTTTGCAGCACAAGGGTTGCAAGGATTACACGGGTTGCATGGATTACAAGCTTTCGCTGCACAAGGATTACATGGGTTGCAAGGATTGCAGGCACTTGCTGCGCATGGGTTTGCAGCGCATGGGTTGCAAGGGTTAGCGGCAGCTGCGATTTCCTTCGTCGCTGCAGTAGCCTCTTCCAATTTAGTTGTGCTTTCGCAACTACTGAGGGCTGCGACCATGCCACCGGCCACTAAAGCCACATACAGTGGATGGCGGCGGTTGATATGTTTAGGTAACTGACTCATCTTAAAATTTTCTCCAGAAAAAAATATGGGCTAATGCCCGTCTAATCGATTTAGCGATCGCGGCATTGTTCCTGGGAAGCCCATTCGCCCACTGCCGATAGGTGGACATTGTATAGTTTCCTTAGTTCAATGCCTACTGCATAACAGTGCAATTAGGCAAGAACGTGTCGAAATCGATGCTACTTGGGTAGTGGAGGCATCGCGTTAAAGCTGGGCAGTTCCTCCGACATGCAGTCCCGGGAAGGCTTGTACTTGCTGTAGACAATTGCCAGTGGATCAAACCAGCTGTTGTTGTCTGCACAACCAGCAGTTACTGCAAGGATACCTGCTCCTGCCGAGTTACGGGCAAACAGGCGAGCACCACAGGTTGGACAAAAACCTCTGATGTTCTCATTGCTGCTGTCAGCAATCGATCCTGAGAGTTAACTATAATGGGCAACGCAACCAGTCAATGCCTGTGCGGCGATGTGAAATACACAATTGACGCCGACCTGCTGAGGATGGCGCAGTGTCATTGCAAGGATTGCCATCGCGCATCCGTTACCGGACATAAGTCTCTGGCATTCTTTAAAGAAGATCAGAGCAATATTGACGGAAAATACAGCGAATACTCAATGTTGAAGCAAATTGAAACCTGCAACCACGCCCATGGCTTGCGGCTGAGGTTTGTCATCCATAGACTTGTAATCTGCATCCGTAAACAAAGTTAGAGTAATAATGGCCGATATCCGAAAGCTCACAGAAGATCTGTCTGTAGCACCTCAAATCAGCACTGACGACATAAATACTGTTGGCAACAACTTTAAGTCTATCCTCTGCAACCGACCGGATCAGGAGGATGCAGATCAGCCCTCCTATGCAGAAATTGAAACACTGGCTCGGGAGCAGGGCATTACGATTAAATTCCAGCCGGTCAATGGCAGTGCAATCAGTGATGACGATATAGACGACTTCGCTCAGCATATTGAAGATCTGCCAAAGCCCGTGCTTGCGTACTGCAGGTCAGGCACACGTTGTACGGTATTGTGGGCATTGAGTCAGGCTGGTAAGCAACCCGCTGATGAAATACTGCAAACGGCTGCTGCTGCCGGTTATTCACTCGACGCATTGCGACCGAGGATTGCCGAACGGGAGCAGGACGCATAAGTACGTCGATCGGGGTGACCGACCTGTCTGTTTAGCTGACAACGACTACGCAGTAATTCCGCCGCTGTAGTTAGCATTCGCTGCCATGGTAGCCTTGCAGCGTCAAAAGTATTTTTTAATATTTGGAGTAACACGCAATGAACGCTACTGACATTCTTGGACAACTACTTGGAGCGGGACAAAAGGGAACAGGTTCGCTCAACAGCGGGTCGGGTGCCAAAATGCTGGAAGATTTACTCGGGGTTGGCACCTCTGGAAATCAGCAGGGCGGTCAGGGCGGCGGTGTGTTTGGCGGTGGTCAAACCGGCGGATCAACCTCTGGTGGCAATGCCGGTGGCACATTAGGTCAGCAAAATACCGGCACCGTTAGTGGCGGCACATCAGGCGCGGGCGGTGGTCTTGGTGACTTGCTTGGTAAAGCGCTAAAAGAATTGGGACGTGCTCAGGGTGGTGGTCAGACACAGGCTGGAAATAACAACCCGTTCGGACAAACACCGCAAGCACCACAGATAAGTCAGAGCGATCAGTCTGCGGTTTATATTCGAGGCATGATCCAGGCTGGCCTTTCCGATGGTCGACTTGATGAACAGGAGCAGCAGGCGATAGTTCAGAAAATTGGCAACATGGGGCAGGCAGAGCAGAACTTCATCCGTGCTGAAATGGCTAAGGGGCCGGATGTAGCCGGTTTCATTCAAAGCGTGCCGCGTGGCATTGAAGAAGAAGTCTATGCGGTATCGTTAATGGCAATTCAACTTGATAATCGCAATGAAGCGCAGTTTCTGGATTCTATCGCCAAAGGGTTGCGTATTACACAGGAGCAGTCAAACGCTATTCATGATCGCTTTGGTGTGAAGCGCTTGTATGGTTAGTGCGTACGTTTAGCCGCATTTTTTTGAATGCCCGGTTTTATCTATACGCTTATTGCGACGTGTACTTTAAATCGAAAATAATTGATTATTCGTGAATTTAAAATGGCCGATAGCAGAGAGATTATCGCTCTGTGGCAGGCGTGTGAATTAACCAGACCGTGGAATGATCCCCAACGAGATATCCAACGCAAGCTGGATGTAGACGACGGGCTGTTTCTGGTAGGTGAACAAAAAAATAAAATAGTTGCCTCTGTTATGGGAGGCTACGATGGACATCGAGGCTGGCTGAATTATCTGGCGGTGTCTCCGGAATGTCAGCGTCAGGGGCTGGCAACTCAACTGGTCAGTTGCGTTGAAGAAAAGTTGCTTGCCTTAGGCTGCCCCAAGCTTAACCTGCAGATTCGCACTGACAACGTTGCAGTGCAGGCATTTTATAAACAGCTCGGATTCGGAATTGATGACGCAGTCAGCATGGGTAAGCGATTAATACCGGATAATTGATTCTGAGTATATTGTCTTCTTAACGAACCCGGGTAACACCTAACGTGCAAGGCAAAGATTTTTACCGCAGTCTTATTGAAGAACAATTGCAGGCATTAAATACGCAGCTGGAAGATATTACCGGTGGTGCCGCAACCGTTGAGCTTGATCAAAGCAGAGTGGGCAGACTGTCTAGAATGGATGCTCTGCAATCTCAGGCAATGCATACTGAGTCGCTAAACCGGGCACAACATCAGGTAGCTGCGCTGCAGCATGCGCTTGCGCGGCTCGAGACGGACGATTTCGGTCTGTGTGGCCATTGCGATGAAGAGATTGCCGAAGCGCGTCTGCGTCACAACCCTGCTGCGGTACTGTGTATTGCCTGCGCGGAAAAGAAAGAGCAGGGTGGTTAGAATCCAGTCGTTAACCGACGCCACAACGTGCCGCCAGAGTACGTGATCTTTAACCGATTATTCGCGCCGATTATCAACCAGGCAACCCGTTAAGCCGCCATCGCATTGTGTTCACAATGCGTGGCTTTGGTAAAAGCTCTGCACAAATCATTAAGACTTGAATCCTGCAGCCCGACCGGAAGATACATGCGGTACTGATGACCGTTATCGTCACAGCATGGCTCACCCATAAAAAACACCAGTACCTCTATTGCGCTCAGTGCATCCGCGCATGGGTCTACGGTAACTTCAAAGGTAAATTGGTCTACTACAACCTTTTTGCTTTGCATTGGGTCACCTGTGAAATTCTGCGTACCTAATAAAGTATAGACGTCATTTGACGAATTTCCGGCTAACCCGGCTCGCGGGCTTCTCGCTTTATTTTCGGCTGACCCTGTAGCTTGTTGCAGGTGTGTATGATGTCCGCGATTGCAGCGCACTTGAGACAGCAGATCGTTTTTTTTGAATTGAAGCTGTGTGCGCAGCAGGAATTTGCGATGTCCTGTATAAACAGACCAGGCAGAAAAAGACTGACAAGCAACACTTCATTGTTGATCGCGGTCAGAATTGAGTCCGGTGTTATGATGTTCTAACCAATCAACGGACCAGCAAGTGAATACATCCGCAACTGTTAAGACAGATGCTCTGGATTTTCTCGTACCAGGGGCAGCGTGACAGAAGAGACGGTCAAAGGTTTTATGTTGTCGCGACAATGGCGCGATTTTTCAGCGGGCGTTGAAATATCCTTTTGGGCACATTCTGAAACCGGTCCGTTGCGTCTGACTGTACCTGGTCAAACCGCGGTCTGCTTTATCGATCGAAATCAGGATTTGAATCTGCCTGCAAATGCTCAGCGCAAAGAAGTGGCACTTAAATCCACTGCGGGAGAATTGGTTGACGCGCTGTACTTCACGGCACAGCGAGATCTAACTGTTCTGCAGCGCTCTGCTGATGTTGGTGTGGATTTGCATGAGGCTGATTTAAAACCCGCTGATCGCTACTTGATGGAGCGTTTTATCAATGCCGGGTTTGTTGCGCAGGGAAAAATAATTCAACGCGACGGGTATTGTGAAATACGAAATCCGAAGCTCAAGCCCTGCAGTTTTGATCCCGAGCTTACGCTTGCGTCGATTGATATTGAAACTCGTGGGTTATCGCAGCAGCTGTACTCTATCGCACTGCATAGTGGTGATACTCATCTGGTTTTGATGGTGGGGAATGATGAGCCTGGGAGTTTTAGTGATTTTGAACTCTGTTATTACGCAACTGAAAAAGAGCTGCTTGAAGGTTTTTTTAAGCGACTGCATAAAATAGATCCCGATGTCATTGTGGGATGGAACGTCATTGGTTTTGATCTGGATTTCATCGCCAGAAAGTGCGAGCAGTTGAATATCCCTCTGGATCTTGGTCGCGGTGGTGATGCCTCAGCAGTGCTGCAAATTGGCAGCGGTGCCAGTCCCGTAAAGATTGCTCGTGTACCCGGCAGAGCCGTACTCGACGGAATAGAAATGCTGCGCTCGGCCTTCTGGTCGTTTGAGAGTTTTTCTCTTGAGAACGTCGGGCAGGAATTACTCGGCCGTGGCAAAACAATCAAGAGTGTCAATAAAGTTGCAGAGATAAACCATCTTTATAAATCAGATAAACCAACGCTTGCAAGATATAACATTGAAGACTGCAGGCTGGTTACTGAAATATTTGCCAAAGCCGATTTAATTAACTTTGCCATTCAACGAGCCCGCATGACTGGTTTGCCGATAGATAAAATCGGTGGTGCTGTACAGACTTTCGACAACCTTTATCTTCCTCGACTGCATCGCAAAGGCTATGTCGCGGCAACATCTGCGACCGGTGACAGCGGCAGCCCCGGTGGTTATGTACTTGATTCAAAGCCTGGCTTGTACCGCAATGTAATAGTTCTTGATTTCAAAAGTCTGTATCCCAGTATCATCAGAACGTTTCTTATCGACCCGCTTGGTTTGTCTGTTGGAAAGACTCAGCATCAAAACGCGGTGAATGCAATTGATCGTATGGCGAACAATTCACTCGTGTCTGATGATACTCCGGTGCCAGGTTATGAAGGAGCGATGTTTTCTCGTGATGAGCACATTTTACCGGAACTGATTGAGGAACTCTGGAGCAGGCGTGATGAGGCAAAAGCACAGAAAAACGCTGCGCTTTCGCAAGCAATAAAGATCATCATGAATTCGTTGTATGGCGTGCTCGGCTCTTCTTCCTGCCGCTTTCATAATCACCAGCTGGCCAGCAGTATCACCCGTCGCGGTCACGAGATTATTCAACTTAGCCAGAAGTTTATAGAGCAATCGGGGTTGCAGGTAATATACGGAGATACTGACTCTCTTTTTGTGCTGCTGGATGAAAACCTTTCCCCGCAACAGGCAAGTGTCGTTGGTGAAGATATGCAATCTTCCTTAAATGATTACTGGCAACAGCGATTACACGATCATTTCCAATTGCGCTCTCACCTGGAGGTAGAGTTTGAAACCTTGTACACGCGATTTATTATGCCCACGGTGCGGGGTGCTCAAATGGGTACTCTCGAGAATGTTGGTAGCAAAAAGCGTTATGCCGGTCTGATAGTAAATAGCGACGGGTTGCCCGAATTAGTTTTCAAAGGGCTCGAAGCAGTGCGTACGGACTGGACTCTGATGGCGCGGGAATTTCAGCGCGAGCTGTATGCAAAAGTGTTTAACGATGAGCCGGTGGAAGAGCTTATTCGCGAGACTACAAACCGACTACTTGCCGGAGAGCTCGATGATAAGCTGGTATATAGAAAGCGTCTGCGGCGCAAACTGTCGGAATATCAGCGTAATGTGCCACCTCATGTCCAGGCAGCTCGCAAGAGCGCAAATCCACAAAAATGGATTGACTACGTAATAACAGTGCAGGGACCGGAGCCAAGTGACGAAAGGGTGGCTACGTTTGATTATCAGCATTACGTCGACAAGCAACTGGTGCCAGTCGCAGACGGAATACTACATTTTTTAAATACCAGCTACCACTCAGTAATTAGCGAGCAGTCAGAGTTGTTTTAAGAGTTCTTTCTGTCTCGCGGGTGGCTCGTGCCAGGTTGTCAAACTGGCCGGTTTACGTTCATGACACAGGCCTTATAAGCATATAAGGCAGAGTGTTTTCTATTGGCTGTACCTGGGCCGTACCTGGGCCGACCCGGGCGAGGGGCCGTCTACCCGGAAAGGTTTGGAGCCTAGTCGTCTTTCTCGACGGTTGCTGCCATCTCTATGCCTTCAAGCAGCTTGTCATCCTGAATTGGCAGTGCTTCCGCATCGTCACCAACCTTCTCTTTAAGCGCTTCAGCTGCAGTGCGTAGCTCGCGGTAATGTTCAACCAACTGGTTGCTCTGCTCTAGAAGCTTTTTACGTTCTTCGAGTTGCTCATTCAGTTCTTTGATTTCTTTCTTCTGCGTGCGCGACATAGCCTCTGCCGCCTTGCGAGCTGTGTTTTCTTCGAGCTTTTGTTTTTTCAGAGCTTTGAGCTTCTTGACAACATTTTCAGGGGTGTCAGCGAGGGCTGCGTTTATGTTCTTCAACTCTTTTTCTTTCTTAGCCAGTTCGTCCTTTGCTTTCTTAACAGCACCGGAGTTGGATTCACGACCAGCGGCCAATGCATTCTCTGCCGCAGCTCTGGCTGCATTGGCGTCATCAATGGCTCCTTCAGCCTTAAGTCGGGCTTTTTCAGATGCTTTGAATTCTGTGCGAATTTCATTGATTGAGGCGTCCGCTTTCTCGCGTGCGCTCTTAATGTTTGCGTCGGCGTGGTTGGCGCGGTCAATCAACTTGTTTAGTGCTTCTTTCAACTTAGCAGCAGTTGCTGTGGTATCCAGATCGAGTGCTTTGATGACCTCATTGGCCAGGAGTTGCTTGCTAAGTGCCAGATCTTTCCAGACCTGAAGTTGAATGTCTTCTGTCGTTTGACTCACACAGGGTTCTCTTGTGATAGGGGTGGTTGATTGGGCGCGAGAGTTTAGCATGGCGTATAGGGTGCCGGTATCTCTCTGGTATTTAGTTCACCAAATTTTGGCTCTACATCACATAACCATTGTTGTACCTGCTGCTGCAGACATTGGTAGTTTGTGGGCCGGGAATGAGCGGGCCGCTGTAGTCTTTCTTTGGAAGCTTTGAAATGATTTTTTTAAGTGTCGTTTCAAGAGTTTTCGATCGAAAGTGTCTTACAACTGCTCGCCGCAGTATTTTACAGCGATGGTCGGGATAAGTGCCTTTGCGGGTACTGTTAGCCGATCGGGGCATATTATAGAGATAATGTTGTGTTGTACAAGTTTTGCAGGTGTTTTCAAGTCATATTGAGATGTAACTTATCACTTAAAAACGTCAAACAGCGACTGGAATGTAGTTTTTGCATGCCGGTTATGTCGCAATTATGTAGTGAAGGCGGTGATTCGTTCGTAGCTCGGAAGGAAATACCTGAGTATTTCCAGAGATTTAGCTGCCTTACCAATTTCACCAGCCAGTTTCAACTGTGACAGCAATTTCCCGGCCAGAAAGTCTGGCCGGCCAAAATTTAGTTAAGTATTACGCTACTCGCTTCGAGTCGTCACCGTTGTGGCCATTAATTCCATGCTCCACAGAGTGGCGGATCGTGCCACGGGAAACGCCGATATCCCGCAATTGCTTATCAGACATGCGCGAAAGATCGTTAATTGCTTTGTTGATTTCTCGTGCCTTCATTCTGGCTGGCTGTGTAGTCAACTTTGCATTCGCGGTATTAGTTTCGCGCCATGGCCAGTTTGCTATCCCTTTTTGCAACAGCGTGCGTGAAATACCGACATCTTCAAGCTGGCGGTCAGTCATTTGCAGAAGTTGAATTCTGGTTCTCCGCAGAGCGGTGTTTTGCATGTGGTTTTTAAAACTTTCGAACATTTTGCTTACTTCCATATTTGTGAATTATGGTTCTATAGTAAGCGGAAAATATGTCAGATCAACCCATTATTTGTGCCTGACAGGCACAAGAACTATGAAGATTCAAAGGAGGCTGTTGGCATTTTACGTAACGTGCGTTTTTATATGGGTTGTTTGGCTGTAGGTGCGATAAAGGCTACGTCGCTTGCGCGGTGCCAGAAATTTTCCAGATTTTCTGCAAGTGTTGCAGCATCCTTGCAAGTTGTCGCGTTCCAGTGATCCGGGAAAAGATCCGTGTAGAACCGTTGTGTAAATCGTTGATCAACCAACACCACCACCCCTCGATCTGTTTCGCTGCGAATTACGCGTCCGGCCGTCTGTAACACACGAGTAAACCCCGGGTAGCGGCTTGCGTAATCAAACCCGTCCCAGCCACGGGCTTTAAAATCGGCCTCGATCAATTTTTGGGTAAGGCTTATCGAAGACAGACCGGTGCCAACGATTATTGATCCGATCAGTTGATCGCCGGTGTAATCCACGGCCTCGCCAAATACTCCGCCCATGATTGAAAAAGCCAAAACGCTGTTGCTACTCGAAAATTGATTTAGAAACTGTTTTCGTTCCTCCTCGCTGCTGCCGCGCTTTTGAATAATTGCAGGTATCTTGGGGTGCGTCTCTGTAAATGCTGCATACACGGATTCCATAAAGGCGTAAGAGGGGAAGAACACCTGGTAGTTGCCGCACCTGGAGCGATACACAGACTCTATGATGTCAACGATTGGTTGCACTGCTTTTGCCCGGGCGTTGTATCTGGTGTCAATCCAGTCGCAAATCTGTGTGCATTGCTGCAACGGGTCGAATGGCGATTTGAGTGACAGGGTGCGCGTGTCGTCTGGCAAACCGAGTGATGAAAAATAGAAGTGCTGTGGTCGCAGCGTTGCCGAGAAACTGATACTGGCTCGAAACTGTTTATAGGTTTTCTTTAACTGGTCTGTCGCATTAAGGCATTGCAGAGTCACAACTGTATTTTGATATTTACCATACTTTTGTTTTTGAGTTGTGCAGCGATGGTGTTCGCCAAATAGCTCTTCAATGACGGCGTAGCGAAAAATAGCTTTACCGGCTTCTGCAATTGACTCAGTCATAACCATGCGATTGTCACTGTCATCCATCATTGATTGCATACAGCGTTTTATTGCCCGACTGATTGTTTTTGGCTTCTCGGTATGTGCACTTTCAGGTTCGGTGCATTCTTTACTCCACCGATCAATCGCGCGAATCAGTGTTTGCAGGTTTTTTGCCTGCAGCGTGTTTCTGTTTAAGTCGGCAACGGCGCGCTTTATCTCACGCTTGTCAAGAGAGGCTGAGTACATGGAACGTGCGCGGTCTGTCAGGTTGTGCGCTTCATCTACCAGTAACAGCTGCTTGTTGGTATCTTCTGTCAGTGAGTTGAGACGCACCAGCGGATCAAATATATAGTTGAAGTCACAGACGACAACCTGCATCCAGGGCAGCATTTGCTGTATCAGTTCAAACGGACACAAGGCGTGTTCATGGGCGATACTATCGATTGTATCCGGGGTTATGATACCCAGGCGTATTAGCTTTAATCGAGCTTCCGGCAAGCGATCGTAAAAACCTATAGTCAGTGGACAGCTTCCGTCTTCTGCGTCGCGTTCACAAGTGCCATTGCTGCAGTGGCAGGTTGTTTTTTTTGCCGTTATGGTGATCGCCGAAATATTAAGCCCCGCGTCTGCTAGTTGTTCAACACATTCAGCCGCGGCCTGCTTGCCGGAGTTTTTTGCAGTGAGATAAATTATCCGTTCAAGATCTCCACTGCCAATAGCTTTGACTGCAGGAAAGAGTGTGCTTACAGTTTTGCCAATTCCCGTCGGTGCTTCACACATAACATGGAATCCGTCGCGTGCACCCAAAAACACTGCAGCTGCCATGTCTCGCTGACCGGCGCGAAATTGTTGATGTGGAAATTCAAGCTTACCGGCACTTTTGCGTGTGCTGGAAAACTGCTGATTAACCAGCTCAATCCATTCAATGTAACGATCTGCCGCTTCGGTGACGTACGACTCGAGCGTGTCGAGATCGAAAGTCTGCTCGTCTATTGTGACTTCATTGGCAATCAGGTTGTACCACATGAGCCTGAGCGTTATCTGGTGTGTGCCCGCAACCGTCCGGTTTATTTTGGAGCTCTGCAGGTCTTTCAGTATGCAGTAACCGTACACCTTAAGTTGGGCCCGGTGCAGCGTGACTGTACTCAATGGGAGCCGGTTGGGAGGTGCATAGCAGCTCTTTATTTCAGATACGCAGGGGCTTAACGGGTTTGCGTTAACCAGATCAACACGGCCTGATATTTTAAGCTGCCGTGCACCAGACCCGACCAGGCACTCCACCTTTACTTCAGCTTCTTCGTCCGGTGATTTTTTTGCCTGCAGCGCCTTGTGAGCTTTTTGCCCTTCAGCGGCCGTTGGTCCGGCGGTGCCAATAGATTCAAGATCACCGGTTCGACAAGTAAAATCGACGAACTTCTTTACCGAGCACTTTAATGGTACTGTCCCTGAAGGGGTGACTTCGGTCTGATCAGATGTGTCTATATTTTCATCTGCAGTTTGCGGGCTGTTTTTTTTTATAGCAGCACTGTTGTCATTATCACTGTGGTTGGTTATGTCAGGCATCGAGCCATTCAACATGTAGCACCCCGTGTGGCATGTTGTTCTCTTTGAAAAACTTTAGCCACCGCAATTGGTTTTTCTGCAATTTGTCACCGGGTGCCTTTACCTCCAGTAGTTCATAACCGCCTGCATCAGGAAAGTAGACAAGATCTGGCTGACCACTTTTGTAGTTGCGTATATCTAATAGCAGCTGGCAAAAAACAGTGTGCCAGTGCGCGGCGGGAATTTGTTTTAGAGCGAGGTCGAGGATATGTTTTCGGCACATTACCCAGTTTACCATCGGGTTGCGAATGGATCGTTTGTGGTAGTAGCAGGAATTTACATAATAACCGAGTTTACCACTGGATACTTCGGCTAACCGTTCTTCAATTAATGGTTTGCGCGACAGTGAAAACTCCGGATCGTAGAAATCCGCGGGGTGGGTTTGAAAGGGGTGAAAAAATGCACCGTCAACCGAGGCGAAAATAATATCCCAGAAAGCCAGCCCGAACATGCCGGAAATCAGATTGTTCTCCAGGTAGTAGCATTTACCGGTTTTGGCTAAATGCAGTGCCACGGAAAACTCGACAGACAGATTGCTTTTTTCAAGCGTCAGATTTTTTACCGGCGGTTTGTATACAACAGTAGCGGAAAATTCCTGACCAGATTTTTTTGCAAGCCGTTGACCAAACTGTGATGCAAAATCCAGTTCGTCAGCATCTTGAGGGGTGTTCAGAATTTGTCTGCAAATCTCCAGCGACTCGTGTGCTTTACCCTGTTTTTCTTTTATACGTGCCAGTCTTTCTCTGGCTGGTGGATGAACGGTGTTGGCATAGATCAGGGCTGCCTGATCTAGTTCAGTTTCTCGTTCGAGCTGACGGGCGATATTGTTGTTGAGCCTGTCGAGTCTGCGGCATAAGCTTTTATCGGTTAATATTTTTACCGGCAATGAGTTGCTGAGTTCGCGCAGTGCATCGCTGCCCAACTGGCATGCATCTTCGAAAAGCTCGACGCAGCTATAGTACTGAAGATGTGCTTCCAGCTGTTCTCGTGATTTGAATAGCAGGGTAGTGTGGTTAATGGTGTAGGCTTCATAGCGTTGATAGCCGAGATCTCTGAGAACAAAATTGCTGAAGTCCTGGTGCAGGTTGCCAAAAAAAAGCAATCGGAAGGTAATGACCAGGTCTTTAAAGTTGACTTCAATAACGGTTTCATCGGCTAATAGTTTTGCGGCTGGTGAATCCCCGAATAAGTCAGGTGTTGTCCACGCAAGCGGGTCAAAAATTGTGGTGCTGGTGAACGGACAACCCAATGCCTGACTAAGCTCAGAATGAGTAAATACGTGCAGGTAATTTTCGATACTTTCAATATTGGTATTTATAAAACCGCATTTTTCGAGTTCTTTCAGCGCCTGCGGAATATTTAACTCCGGATAGTTTATTTTGCTAAGTCGAAGGTAGGCGTGTGTGCGCAGGACCAGTCGCACAAAAAGTCGCTGTGCATTCTCAGTCAGACAGGTATAGGCCTGACAGAATTGACGTTCTCTATCGTTGAATAGATGGGAATAATGTTGCTGGACAAAATCTACTAAATAATTGAAGTTGTCCAGGTAGTATTTGTCTGCAAGAAGCTCAGTGGCAGCCTGGGTGGTTGCGTTGGACACTGCCGACTGCTGCGGGTTTCGGCTTGCAGAGTCTGATGTTGTTCTATGGTTGGCTATAGCCGTGTTGCTTGCGGGCACTTGGCAGTAGTCCGTTCAGGTTGGCCTTGTATCGAACTGTATTGGTTCTTTATGAGCACTCATGTCCTGATACTTGTTTTAAACAACATATCCCACAGTGGACTAACAAAGCCATAATTCACAGACCCCTTATGATGATGCAGGGCATGGCCGGTTGTATATGTATTAACCATCTTGGAAGCTATAGTTTTACGGTCAAACGAGAAATTTGAATGTAGAAGCATTGTGAACGCCATGCCTATAACGTGGAATGTTAATATTACGCTAAGACTCATTGGGAATAAGTACATGAATATTGGTGCGCTAAAGGCAATGAAAGCTGCTTCGATTGGATGCACGCAATAGGCACTCCAGGGAGTTACACGAACCGACTTGTGATGGACAAAGTGAACTGATCGAAAAATCTTTAAATGAAGCAGCCGGTGGATAAAATAGGAGTATGTCTCATAGAATGCAGTGAAAGCCAGCAACTGAATAACAAGAGATAACGCTGATTCCGGCCAAATGTTATTGTACAGAAATCGCGTTATCAGACTTGCGATAGAAAACAGCACGCAGGCCCCGACACTATATTTAATTTCATTCGATATCTGGCCTTCATAGAGCGGCCGGTGATCCAGAAATTGTCCGGCTCCACTTTTCACCAGGTGAGAAGTTATGAAGTTTAAAAAGTAAGCTACAGAAAAGTAGGTGAGCAGATTAACCGCCAGGGACATCAAAAATGCAACCACCAGGTTGGTTGACACCCAAAACTGAAAGCTTTTGGTTACCAGGTCTAATAGTGTCATTGCATTCTTTTAGTCTCTATTTTTTACGTAACACCACGCCAACCGCAGTTTATCCGGTGTTTGCCACGTGGTTAAATGAAGTAACAGCAACGCCACAAGGCAAACGCCGCATAAATTGTCGGGCTGGATTGCCTGGTTGGAACTCTTTACGAATTCTCTGCAGAGGCTATCAGTTTAACACCCAAAGCACCAAGTATAGAGCCCGATATACGATCCAATATTAGTTTGTACTGCAGATACAAGTTCCGTGGCCTGTCTGTAGATAAAACTAACACAACAAAAGTGTACCAACTCGTTTCTATAACGAAAACTACTGCACACACACCCAGAGCAAAACTTATTGATGGCGTTGTCGGGAGGAAAGTAGCGAAGACACCTGTATATACCACAAGGGCTTTTGGGTTGCTCATTTGTGTGGTTAAGCTGATTATAAAAGAATTCAAGGGTGACGAACGCTCCACGGAATTTTCAGGGTGGTTATCAATCAGCGATTTTCTGGAATTAACCCAGGCCGAAACACCAAGATAGATTAGATAGCCACCTCCCAGTACTTTTAGAGCCCAATAGGCAGACGGAACAGATAGCAAAAGACCAGACAAACCCAGCATTGATGCTATGGCGAAAGCAAGGCCACCTAAACCCATACCCAAAGCTGACATAAGTCCGTCACGCCGTGATCTGGAGATAGCAATTCGAGATGCCACCAAAAAGCTTGGCCCGGGGCTACTCGCACCGATTAAAATTGCAGCACCAATACCAACCAACAATGTAATGTCATTCATATCAGTTAACCCCTATCGAAGTGTAGGTGATCTTTTTTTTTCTAACTTGGGAAATCAATAACACACAGTAACTGAGCAACAATGTAATTCAGGAGGTTGTATGCGTCTTATCTTCGTCGATTGCTTTTTCTTCTGCAACGAGTTTGACCTGCAATAGCTTGTTTGCAGAACGCTTGCTGCCGATCAGAACTTCTGCTGTTCCGTTCTGCTTGCATGCTGCCAATACTGTTTCAAGTTGTCGGGAAACCTGTAGTAGAAATGCTTCTTGTTGTTTGTCCATCTGACTGCCTCACGGGGTGAAGCCGCCAGATTACCAGTATCTGTATGGATGTACAGTTACCAAATTCAGCGCTCGTAAGACGTGGGAATGCACCGGATCAGCGAATTTTCGAGCCGGTAATTATTGTTTCGGTGCCATTGTTATGCTTGCGCGAGCGGTGGCAGGACTTTATCCAGAAAATTCTTAAACCAAGTGGTTTGAATTTGGTTGTACTTGTCGTTGTCGGTAGTTTGTTGTGAGGCTGGCTGCGCACCCTCGGTGGCATAAAACTCATCTTTCCAGTCCGAGTTCTGCCACGCTGTGAACATAACGTGATGCAGCTCCGGGTGAAACTGGAACGCGAAGACATTGTGTTTGTGGATAAAGGCCTGACACGGAAAGTTTTCACCGGTTGCGAGCATCGTGCAATCCGGTGGTAGCGTGAATCCCTGAAAGTGGGCTTGTGCCATGTGCATCGTACCGGTCAGCCAGTTTTGACCCTGACTATTTAGGCCGTCACCTTTTTTTGTTGTGTCGTTTCCCGCTAAGGCATTGACAGCATGAACCGGCTCATAGCCAAACTCGCAAATACCGTCGCTGTGTTTGGCGACTTTGCCGCCGAGGGCATGGGCCAGTAGTTGTGCCCCGAGGCAGATTCCAATGACCGGAATATCTGCCTTAATGCATTTAAGTATCCAGGTAATCTCTGAATTGAGGTAAGCGAGTTCATTGAGCTCTGTGACGTTCTGCGCGCCGCCCATAACTATAGTGCCGCTGGCGTTAGCAAAGTTGGGCAACTCAATGCTTGCAGCATCTTTACCGGCCTCTTTAAATGGAGTCCAGTTTTCTATTTCATAGCTGCCTTCTGTGAGGTGAGTGGATGCAGTGTCGTCGTTTTCTCCGTCATGGTGGCGGACAATTATTATTTTTGACATATAAGGCAGTTTTTCGAAGTCAGGCGGCTGTTGATTTGGAATGTCCCGATGGCCACATGGCTTTCAGTCTAACGAGCTCAGCATTGTAGGTATCTATCGATTCCATCTTGACGTGCCCATAGCCACGGACCAGATCAGGTAGTGCTGTTAGCTCTACCGCTAAACTATGATTTGCAGGTGTCAGCTCATTAGAGATTTTTTCCAACAGTGATTCATATTCTTTAATCATAGCTCTTTCGGCACGACGCTCTGCGGAATAGCCGAATACGTCTGCCGGTGTACCTCGAAGGAATTTGAGTTTGGCCAGCGTTTTGAATTTCTGTTGCATAGACGGGCCGAACTCGCGTTTTTTTAAATGCCCTGTGATTTTATCTTTGCGTGAAATTACGGGAGGCGCTAAGTGATAGCGTATTTCATAGTCACCTTCAAACTGTGCTTCTATGGATGCCTGTAGTTTGCCGTTGCTGTGTAGTCTGGCAACTTCGTATTCGTCTTTGTAGGCCATTAGCTTAAAAAGGTATTTTGCAGCGTTCTCTGCTACGCCAGACATACCCGGGGAGTTGGCTTTTTCCCGTTCACTAATGCTAGTTGCCAGTTTTCTGTATTTTTGCGCGTAGCGTCGATTCTGGTAGTTGGTTAAGCGCTGTGTGCGGTCTTCAATAATATCTTCCACAGTGCTCTGCTTTTGCAAACTAAATTTTTCGGGTGCGTTAATCACAATGGCGGGTGTTGCAAGTGACTCGACCTTGCGCTGGTCAGTGGCTGCCCGACGTCCCCAGAGGAAAGCTTTGGTATTCATAGCCACCGCTTGACCATTCAATTCAATAGCTGTTTCAATTGCTTCAAGTGGAATAGGGACCGCACCACTTTGCCATGCAAACCCAAGCATGAACATGTTTGCGCCAATAGTATTGCCGAGTAATTCTTCGGCAATATTGGTCGCGTTAATAAAATGACTATGGTGAGTGCCTGCCGCCCGGGCGATGGAGTCTTGTAGTTCAGCGCCGGGGAAAGTCGTGCTGCGGTCTCTTGCAAAGTCCCCTGACATCATTGCGTGGGTATTGATGATGGCTTTGGTTTTGCCTGGTGTAATCTTTTCAAGTGTTGTATTGGCTGCTGCTGTGACCATGTCACAGCCTAGTAACAGACTGGCACGCCCGGCGGCAATATGGGTTGACGCAATCTCTTCAGGTGTGTTGGCAATAATGATATGGCTGGTAACTGAACCGCCTTTTTGTGCAAGCCCCATCATATCGAGTATCGAGCAACCGAGGTTTGCAATGTGTGCAGCCATACCGATAATTGCGCCGACTGTTACAACGCCAGTGCCGCCTACGCCGGTTAGAACAATGCCAAAGGAATTGGACAGTGGTGGCAGCGAAGCGTCTGGCAGCGATGTATTCCATTCACTGTTTGTATTAGATGATTGATGTTGCCGCAGTTTGCCGCCGTGAATGCTGACAAAGCTCGGGCAAAAGCCGTTAACGCAGGAGTAGTCTTTATTGCAAGCGGACTGATCAATGCGTCGTTTGCGACCGAGCGCTGTTTCTTGCGGCAGTATTGCCACACAATTCGAGGCGACACCGCAGTCGCCACAGCCTTCGCATACTTCTTCATTGATGAATAATCGTTTTGGCGGATCCGGAAACTCGCCCCGTTTTCTTCGACGACGTTTTTCCGCAGCACAGGTTTGATCATAAATAATGACGCTGGTACCGCTAAGCTCTCTGAATTCTCGTTGCACCTGGTCGTAATCATCGCGGTGATGTATATCAGTACCCGGTGGCCATTGAGTATAAGCAGGGTACTTTTCAGGTTCATCAGTTACTACTGCTACTTTTACCGCTCCTTCACCGTGCACCTGTTGTGCAATGGCAACCGGTGTCAGCGGCCCGTCCATCGGTTGCCCGCCGGTCATTGCAACTGCATCGTTAAACAGTATTTTAAAAGTTACAGTGACCTTGCTGGCTATGGACGCCCGCACTGCCAATAGGCCTGAGTGATAATAAGTACCGTCGCCAATGTTTTGAAATATATGTTTTTTGGTACTGAACGGGGCCTCTCCAATCCAGCTTGCTCCTTCACCACCCATCTGGGTAAAGCCTGCGGTGTTGCGGTCCATCCACTGGACCATAAAGTGACAGCCGATACCGGATTTGGCAACACTGCCTTCCGGAATGCGTGTGCCGGTATTGTGCGGGCAACCGGCGCAGAAGTAGGGCGTGCGAGTCATGGCTGGAGCAATTCTGGCTCGTGCCGATTGAATCATGTCTTCAAGTTGCGTTACGCGTTCGCCGACTGCGTTATTGGCGGTTTTCTCAAGAATGCGTTTGCCTAAAATAATGGCTATGTCTGTGGCGTTAAGTCGCGCTGTTGAAGGCAGCAGTATCTGGCCGTGGTTGTCGCGCTTGCCTTCGATCTGCGGGGCGTTTGCGCGGCCGTATAAAAGCGTCTTTAACTGATCTTCTATTAAACCGCGTTTTTCCTCTACCACCACAACAGACTCAAGGCCGCGTGCAAAAAGCTCGGCACCTGTCGGTTCAATTGGCCAGCTCAAAGCGAGTTTATAGAGGCGAATGCCAAGCTGTCTGGCCATGTCGTCGTCGATGTTTAGTTCGGCCAGTGCCTGGCGTACATCAAGGTACGACTTACCGGTTGTGGCAATTCCAAACCAGGCATCGGGTGGGTTAATAGTTATTTGATCGAGTTTGTTTGCGCGTACAAAAGCCCTGGCTGCGTTCAATTTATAATTGTGAACGCGGTTTTCCTGATCCAGAAAAGTATCCTGTGCTCTGATGTTCAAGCCGCCTTGCGGCATTTCAAAATCGTCAGGGGTAATTATTTTGTATCGTTCGTCACTGACTTCTACTGATGCAGTTGCCTCGACTGTGTCATGTACACATTTATAGCTGACGACAGCGCCAGAGTAACGGGACATGGCAAAACCATATAATCCGTAGTCGAGTATCTCCTGCACGCTGGCGGGGTTTAGTACCGGAATCATTGCATCTACCATTGCGAACTCGCTTTGGTGTGCGGTGGTAGAAGATTCGCAGGCATGATCGTCGCCCAGCAGGGTGAGCATACCGCCATGTTCAGCGCTGCCAAAGTTATTCGCATGGCGCAACGCATCACCGCTTCGATCAACGCCCGGGCCTTTGCCGTACCAGATGGAAAAGACACCATCGTAAGCACCGGTTCCCTGAAGATTAATCTGTTGTGTGCCACTAACAGCGGTAGCGGCCAGTTCCTCATTGACTCCCGGCTGAAAGATGATGTCATGTTGGTGCAGGAATTTTTCAGCGCGAAGCAGCTGTTGGTCAAGTGCCCCGAGCGGCGAGCCACGGTAACCCGAAATGTAGCCTGCGGTATTGAGTCCGGCTTTTTGGTCAGCCAGCTTTTGCAACATTGGAAGTCGCACAAGTGCCTGAATGCCGGTGACAAAAATACGCCCTTGCTGCAAGGTGTATTTGTCATCCAGTGAGACATCTCTCAACGCCATATCGGTTCTCTCTTATTCGCCTGGCTGTGTGTTGTAACCCGGCATACCTGAATGGTATCACCATGCTTTGGGTGGTTGCGATTGACCTTTTGAAACGGGTTAATGAATTGGGCGGCCAATGTGCCATACTGCAGCCATGACGTGGCGCTGCGGCCCGGAAGTATTGGAAGGAACCTTCTTTGTCAGTTGAATTAAAGCAATCTCTGTTTGGTACAACCTCTGATGGATCGGTAGTTGAGCTTTTTACGTTTACCCACGCAGACGGATTGGTGCTCAGTGTGATCAACTACGGTTGTGTTATTCAGTCACTGTTTGTTCCAGACCGTGACGGCAGGCTTGCTGATGTTGTATTGGGCTACGACACGCTGGCGGAATATGAGGCTGATCAAAAATATCTCGGTTGTGTTGTGGGTCGCTATGCCAACAGAATTGCAGCCGGGAAGTTTGCTCTGGAAGGTGTGGAATATCAGCTTGAAACCAACTCTCACGGCAACCATATTCACGGTGGCAGTGACGGGTTCAGCAAGCAGGTGTGGCAGGCGTCAATAGGGCAGCAGGATGGATTGCCGCAGCTGGTCTTGCAGCACAGTAGTGCTCATGGTCATGGCGGCTATCCGGGTCACATTGACTGCAAGGTGACTTATACAGTTAATGCGCGCGCTGAGGTCGAAGTTGGTTACCACGCCTGCACCGATCGGCCGACAGTAATTAACTTAACCAATCATTCGTACTTTAATCTGGCGGGTCAGGATAGTGCAATCGAGAACGGCGTTCTTGATCACCTTGTGCATTTAAACTGCAACAGTTACCTGCCCACAGATGAGCGCGGTATACCGTTATCAGCACCGGTGACAGTGCTGGGTACACCAATGGACTTTCTGACTGAAACTTCTTTCGCAGCACGGATTCATGATGATCATTTGCAGCTTAAAAATGGCAGTGGCTATGATCACAACTGGGTGGTTAATAATGACGCAGGTGGCGCTGGCAAATTAGATCTGGCCGCCCGTGTTACTGATCCGGTCTCTGGCCGATTCCTGGAGGTCGTAACGACACAGCCGGGCATTCAGTGTTACACCAGTAATCATGTCAGTAGCCTCAGCGGCAAAGATGGAATGGTCTATGAGTCTCGCGGTGCATTGTGTCTCGAAACTCAGCGCTTTCCCGATTCGCCGAATCATGACGACTTTCCATCCACAGTGGTCACCCCCGAAAAACCGTTTTATGAACTGACTGTGCTGCGCACAGGTGTGCGTTCATCTATATAGCGAACTTCAATCCGCTTATCCCGTACAAGTAGTGGCAGAGAATGGCTTGTGCCAGGGAATTTGATTTGATCGGCAACGGTGAAGCTTTGTCACGCACTTAGCGATTTCTCGATTGTGTCATGAATGTTGTATGGGCAAGGCATTCGAAAATAATGGAATCCCGCTAATGCTTGCTGTCGTCGCCTGTCTGGCCATAACAATAATCTCTCTGGCTGCTATTTCTCGCCGTGAGGATCATCAGAATGTATCAAAATAGATACAAAATGATTACGATTGATAACAGAATCGCAATTATGTCTGTTGTCCATGGGCATAATGCCGTTCATTGATACACAACGAGCACAAGACGAATGGCAGCAGTAATCGCATGTATAGCAATCTCAATGATCACCTTCGTTGTTATTGCCAGAAGAGATCAGTAATTCCGGGATCAGTGAATGGGTGAGAAGTAACCAAAGGCTGGCGTTAGCAACCAGTGGTCGCAAAGTCTGAGATACATCACAAAAAAAACGGCGCACCTGCAGGCAGGCGCGCCGTTTTTTTGTGGTTACCGCCTGGAGTGCTTTTTACGGGGCGGTGGCAGCTGCTGCAAAATTACCCAGCGCGCCCGATACTTTTGCAAATACTTCGTCACATCCCTCTGTGGCATGTCGCGATTTCAGGTGCATTGGATCGTTGTAGCTCAGGTAGACAGTGCCGTCTTCGTCCTGCCAGGCCAGCATTTTCTGTGGCAAATCAATCGCGATGCTCTGGCTGCACTTCATCAATGGTGTTCCGACCTTCGGGTTGCCAAATATTACCAACTCGGTCGGGCGTAATTCCAAACCGGCTTTTTTTGCACCAGCGCTGTGGTTTACCTGACCAAAGACATTCATACCTTTCGATTCAAGCACTGCAACCAGCTTTTCTACCGTGGTTGCGACATCGTGGGAACTTTTCACCGTCACCAGGCCATCAGCAGCGAGTGCTGAATTTACTGGCAGTGCGGTTGCTACGATAAGCGCAGACAGGGCAAAGATTTTTTTAAACATCAGGTTGTTTCCTCGTTTTGATAAATATTAAGGGGAGTTTTAATAAGTTTGCGGTACACGATTATAAAGATTGGTGGTTGCGTCACGGAGTACGGATTGAACTCCGGGTGTGCTTCCTAATCTAACAGCCACGATCTGGTTTAGTCAAAGGTAGCTCAGCACGACTTAACAATTTTTTTGCGCTGTTTTTGGGTATAGGGTGTTAATCCATGGGTAGAAACGTAGTGACGTCCGGTGATGTAGCCCGTCAAGCGAATGTATCGCAATCTGCAGTGAGTCGGGCTTTTACCGCAGGGGCGAGTGTTGCTCCAGCAACTCGTGCTCGCATTATGCAGGCAGCGAATGATCTCGGCTATCGACCCAATGCATTGGCGCGGGCAATGATTAGTGGTCGTTCCAGACTAATAGCGTTAGTAACTCCATACTTTGATAATTATTTTTATGCGCCGGCAATGCAGGGATTGTCTCGCGAGATTCAGGAGCGCGGTTATACCAACCTGTTGTTTATGTCGGATAACAACGATACCGATGATATTGTACAGCGCATTCTGCAGTACCAGGTTGACGGCATTATTGTCTTAGGTGTTTCGTTATCATCAAGTCAGGCAGATCTGTGTGCTAAAACCGGTATTCCCGTCGTGCTATTTAACCGCTACAACTCAGTCTTACCTGCGAGTTGTATTGTTTCGGATAATCGAAATGGCGGTAAGCTCGTTGCAGATTATCTGGTTAAAGGTGGTCACAAGCGCATTGCCTACATTGCAGGTGAAGAAAACTCATCAACTAACCGCGACCGTGAAACAGGTTTTATTGAGGAACTTAAAAGGCAGAACATTAGTTTGTTTGGTCGCGAGGTGGGAGGCTTTACGCACGATGGTGCGATTGACGCGACCCGCAAACTGTTTTCAGGCGACTCTATTCCAGATGCTGTATTTGTAGCCAGTGATCAAATGGCGTTTGCGGTAATGGATGTTCTGCGTAGCGAACTGAAGGTTTCTGTGCCTGAGCAGGTGTCGGTAATTGGTTTTGATGATACTGCACCATCTGCATGGGGTGCGTACAACCTGACGACCGTTGCTCAATCGTTGGATATCATGATGGGTTTAACGGTCGATACGATATTGCAGCAAATAGAGAGTGAAAATCTGCAACCGCAATCCATCGTGGTGCCAGTCAAGTTAACTGAGCGCGGGTCTGCACGCACACCGCGTTAGTTCATTGCCCGCAACAGGGCAATAACAAACCTCACGCACTCGCCGGACTCTGTTCAGATGCATACCTGAATGCGAGTGAAGGGAAGTTCAAACGATATCTGGTTGCTTGCTTCAACTATGCATTTCAACCCTGTGCCACGATATCAATTATCATAGCTATCACTATCGCTATTACCAGTGCAATCAGGGGCAACATGTGGCAGGCGCAAGACCGGAGCAGGCAGAACTTACCAAAGACAACGACCACTCGAAAACGGATCAGACCCGTTCGGTTATTGAAGGTATGGTCGATGGGTTAAACGATCACCGGATAAACGATATCGGTGAATTTTTCAGTCAGTCATTTCGCTGGATGGGTAACTTCGGCTGTGGCACCAAGAGTGGGTTGCGTGAGTTTCAGGACAACTGGCAGCGCCCTTTTCAGGCTGCATTTTCAGACAAAGTCTGTGTCGATGAAGCACGCCTGTTTGATGGTCAGTGGGGTGCGGCATTTGGTCGACAGGAAGCGGTTCATACCGGTGAATTTATGGGGATCGAGCCGAGCGGTAAAAAAGTCGAGATCCGCTACATGGATTTCTGGAAGGTGGTTGACGGTAAAATTGTCGACAACTGGGTCATGGTCGACTTCCCGCATGTAATGGCGCAGCTTGGTGCTGATCCTTTTAAAGGCCAGGGATGGGAAAAATATGATCGCGGGGATGAGCTGGCACCAGCGCCTGAGTAGGTGCTAAAGGTAGATTTCGGGAAGTTAGGTTTAGTGCGCTGCAGATTAACATCGGGATGGCTGGCGCTCCACGCATGGCATTCGGCACGGTCAAAATGTTATTTTTAGCATAATGCCGAATTGTTATTTCCCATGAAGCTGTATATCGCAGAAAAGCCAAGCCTCGGGCGTGCCATTGCGGCTGTGCTGCCGGGCACTCACCAGCGCGGAGACGGGTTTATAAAGACCTCCAGTGGTGATTGTGTCAGCTGGTGTATCGGTCATTTGTTAGAGCAGGCAGAGCCGCACATCTATGATCCGGAGTATAAGTCGTGGCGCATGCAGCATTTGCCGATCGTGCCAGAGGATTGGAAACTGCAACCTAAGAAGTCGTCCAAAGGTCAGCTTGCGGTGTTGCGCAAACTGGTGAAAGAGGCCGATGAACTGGTGCACGCGGGTGATCCTGATCGCGAAGGGCAGCTGCTTGTTGATCAGTTAATTGATTATCTTAAAGTCAGTCAAAAGCGCCGTGCGACTATTCAGCGTTTGCTGATAAACGATCTAAATCCGTCTGCTGTGCAGCGAGCGTTGGAGAGTCTCGATTTAAACAAAAATTTTGCCTCCCTTTCGGCCTCCGCACTGGCTCGCTCGCGAGCGGACTGGCTGTACGGTATTAACATGACACGTGCTTACACCATTCAGGGGCGAAAAGTTGGTTATGACGGCGTGTTATCAGTGGGTCGGGTACAAACACCGGTACTCGGACTGGTAGTGCGCCGTTGCGAAGAGATAGAAAATTTTGTCTCTAAGCCGTTCTATGAAGTTAAGGCGCACCTGGTGACTGATAAAAAGGAACAGTTCACCGCCAACTGGCGACCGAGTGAAGCGTGTGAACCTTATATGGATGATATGCGCCGCGTGCTGGTTAAGAAGCTTGCAGAAAATGTAGTGGCAAGAATTACCGACAAGCCGGCTGAAATTCAGAAGTATGAAAAGAAGAACAAAAAGCAGGCTCAGCCACTACCGTATAGTTTGAGTATTTTACAAATTGATGCAGCGCGTAAGTACGGATTGAGTGCGCAGAACGTGCTGTCTGCCTGTCAGTCGCTATATGAGAAGCACAAGCTGATAACCTATCCGCGTTCTGATTGTCGTTACCTGCCACAGGGACATTTTAAGGAAGGGCAGTCGATTCTCGATACCATTAAAAGTAATGACGCGGGCTTTGCACAAATTGTTGCCGCTGCAGACAGCTCGATTAAGTCTGCTGCATGGAACGATAAAAAAGTCACTGCTCACCACGCAATAATCCCGACGCAGCGAAAAGCACATCTTGAATCACTGTCCGCATCTGAACAGCAGGTCTATCGGCTTGTAGCAAGGCAGTACATCGCACAGTTTTATCCGTTACATGAATATGCAGACACTCGGGTGGAAATTCTTATTGAAGGTGGACTATTTGTAGCGACGGCAAAGACCATTCTGAAGGAAGGATGGCAGGTATTGTTTAAAGCGGAAAAGAGTAAAGACGCGGAGAAAACACTGCCGCCTTTGGAAAAAGGCCAGGCATTACACTGCGAGCGAGGCGAGCTGATTGAAAAAAACACCACACCGCCACCGTACTTTACAGATGCCACGTTGCTGGCTGCGATGACTGGTATATCGCGATTTGTTTCATCGGCTGAGATTCGAAAAATTCTCAAAGAGACAGACGGATTGGGTACAGAGGCCACTCGTGCCGGAATTATTGAACTACTGTTCCGGCGCGGGTTCCTGACGCGCAAGGGTAAGCAGATTCATGCCACTGATGCAGGCCGTGGTCTGATCAAGGCTTTGCCTGAGCAGGCAACTTTGCCAGACATGACTGCAAACTGGGAGGCAGTATTGAACGCTATCAGTCATCGCGAAACAAGCTATGCTGATTTCATGCAACCATTACAAATCCAGCTGCGCAAACTTATTGCAGACAGCAGCTCGGGGTCGGTTAATTCATTGCGAGGCGTCACAGCAAAGCAAGCAGGTAGTAAGAAGAAATTTAAAAAGCGTTCTAAAAAGAAAGCTTCAAAGAAAAAGCCCGCTACCCGCGGTTAAATGTAAGCCCGGACACAGCGAAAACTAAATGATGAAAAATGGCGGACAGTTGGTTGTAGATGCACTGCAGGGCTTTGCCGTGGGGCGGGTTTTCTGTGTGCCGGGTGAAAGTTATTTGCCCGTGCTCGATGCTTTGTACGATGCGAATATAGCAACTACTGTCTGTCGTCAGGAAGGTGGTGCCGCCATGATGGCGGAGGCGTGGGGCAAACTCACCGGAGAGCCTGGTATTTGTCTGGTCACCCGCGGGCCGGGTGCGACGAATGCATCTGCCGGTGTACACATTGCAGCGCAGGATTCTACACCGATGATCTTACTGGTTGGGCAGATATCCACCGAACGGCGTCATCGTGAAATGTTTCAGGAGGTCGACTACCAGCAGTTGTTTGGCGGCATGGCTAAATGGGTTGCGGAAATTGATTCGACCGAGCGAGTGCCGGAGATGATGTCGCGTGCCTGGCATGTGGCAACCAGTGGCAGGCCGGGCCCTGTGGTTTTGGCACTGCCGGAAGATACGCTGCAACAAACATCAGATGTTTCATCAGTGGTTAGTGTTCGTCAAACGGAAACCTATCCGGGTGCGGGTCAGCTTGCGCAAATGCAGGAGTTACTGGAGCAGTCAGCCAGACCGCTGGCAATTCTGGGTGGCAGTCGCTGGACTGAGAATGCCGTTGATCAATTTACGCGCTTTGCAGAACGCTTCGGCTTACCCGTTGCCTGTTCTTTTAGACGTCAAATGTTGTTTGATCATTCGCATAGCCATTATGTTGGTGATGTCGGGTTGGGTATTAACCCGGCGCTCAGGGAAGCCATTGAAGCCAGTGATCTGCTAATGCTCATTGGAGCGAGGTTTTCGGAAATACCATCGCAGGACTTCCAGCTGATCAGCGTGCCGAATCCTCAGTGCAAACTGGTGCATGTTTACCCTGATGCATCGGAGCTGGGTAAACTGTATGTACCAACCGTCGCTATTAACGCCAGTGCTGCGGCTTTCTGTGAGGCGCTTGATACACTGGTGCCACAGGTGGAGCACACCCGAAAGGCTGCTATTGAATCCAGCCATAAAGATTGCCGAGACTGGTCTTCATTGGATCGAACGCTTCCGTCAACTTCCTTAATGAGGTCGGTTATGAGTCACTTGATTGAAGTGTTGCCGTCAGATTCAATTATCTGCAACGGGGCTGGCAACTATGCAAGCTGGATTCATCGTTTTTATCCGTTTAAAAAGTTCGGAACACAGTTAGCGCCAATCAGTGGTTCCATGGGTTACGGCTTGCCAGCAGCAATTGCTGCCAAGCTTGCACGGCCTGAGAAAACCGTAGTCGCCCTTGCTGGTGACGGATGCTTCCAGATGACTATGCAGGAATTTGGTACAGCAGTAGAGTTCGGAGCTGCAGTAATTGTTCTGGTTATTGATAACGGTATGTATGGAACTATAAGAATGCATCAGGAGCAAAACTTTCCCGGGCGTGTTTCTGGTACTGATCTTTTCAGCCCTGACTTTGCGGCGCTTGCCAGGTCTTACGGTGTCTATGGAGCGACTGTTGAAGATGGAGCTCAGTTTGCTGATGTGTTCAATGCGGCACTTAAGAGTAATGCTGCCGCACTTATTCATATCAAGGTCGATCCCGATGCAATAACCCCCACGCTTTCACTTGCATCTATGCATTAGGGCTGCAACACTCGCCCGGTGAGCTTAAACAAGCGCAAGCCAGCCAGGCAATTTCGGAGGATTAATGCCTAAAATTAAAGAAGTCAAAGCCAATCTTTACAAAGTTCCTCTGGAAGAGATACTGGTCGACGCGAAGCATGGTACTCATACGCATTTTGAATTGATCACGGTCACTATTGAAACTGATGATGGTCTGTCGGGAACCGGTTACACCTATACTGGCGGGCGTGGCGGCACTGCGGTTTTGTCAATGATTGAACATGATCTCGCACCATTCATCATCGGCAGCGAGTCTAGCGACATCGAGCATCTGTATCAGGAAATGATCTGGCACATACATTATGTGGGCAGAGGTGGTATTGCATCATTTGCTATATCGGCTGTGGATATTGCGTTGTGGGATATTCGCGGTAAGAAACAACAAAAGCCACTATGGCAATTGGCCGGCGGCGCTGGTAACACGTGTAACGCCTACTGTGGTGGTATTGATCTGAATTTTAGTCTTGAGAAACTGTTGTCAAATATCAGTGGGTATCTTGATAGCGGCTATAACGGCGTTAAGATCAAGGTAGGTCAACCAGAGCTTGCGCAAGATGTTGAAAGAGTGGCTTCTGTGCGCAATCTCATTGGTTCTGATGTTACCTTTATGGTCGATGCCAATTATTCTATGTCAGTGGAACAGGCAATTACTGCTGCCAATGAGTTTAAAAAACACAACATATTCTGGTTTGAAGAGCCGATTGATCCGGATAATTATCGTGGCTATGCAGAAATTGCCAAAGCCACCGGCGTCCCGCTGGCGATGGGTGAAAACCTCCATACCAAATATGAGTTTGAATTTGCCTTTGAGCAATCTTCATTGTCATTTATTCAGCCTGATGCATCTAACTGTGGTGGTATAACCGGTTGGTTGCAGGTGGCTGAGCGTTCACGGCACTTTGGTATCCCGGTTTGCAGCCATGGTATGCAGGAATTGCAAGTTAGTCTTGTATCCGCGCAATCCAATGCAGGCTGGCTGGAAGTGCATTCATTTCCGATTGATCAATACACAACCCGCCCGTTGCAGGTTAAAGACTTCAAAGCAGTAGCGCCAGATACGCCGGGTACCGGTGTCAAGTTTGACTGGAAAAAACTTGATCAGGCTCATGACAGCTTTGCTTAGACAGCTTGTGTTGATCTTTAAATCGTTAAATTTCTACCAATGTATTTTGGGGGCTTCCCTATGAAAACTATAGGTGTTGTCGGTCTTGGCAATATGGGTTCCGGGTTAGCTAAAAACCTGATGGCTGCCGGATTTCATGTTCCAGGCTACGATCTGTTGTCAGAGCGCATGCAGGAGTTTTCTGACATGGGTGGCCAGGCAAAAAACAACGCGGCAGAAGTAGGCGATGGTGCCGATGCGGTATTCATTATGGTGATGAGTGGTGATCAGGTGAAGTCTGTCGTTGAAGCATTAAAAACCACAATGAGGCCCGGTGGTGTAATAATATTAACTGCCACAATTCACGCAACTGAAGCTTGTGAAGTTGCAGAGCACCTGCAAGGCAGCGGTCTTGAGCTGATTGATACCCCCGTTAGTGGTGGCAGGCCCGGTGCTCACGGCGGCACACTGACATTGATGGCCAGTGCACCTGATGCATTAATGCAAAAGTGCGATGCTGTATTGCAAGCTGTTAGCGGTACCATTCACCATGTAGGTACTGAGCCCGGTGTCGGTCAAACGGTGAAGGGTTGTTTGCAGTCGTTGATAGGCTCGATATTCAGCGCCACCTTTGAAGCCTCTGTGCTGGCAGCAAAGGCCGGTGTCGATGCAGATGCGCTGTATAAAGTTTTTAGTACATCTGCTGCAGGCTGCGGCATAACCAATGCAGCACTTGGCAATGTAATCAGTCGTGAGTTCCAGGACACGGGCAGTCATATCAGCACTATGTACAAAGACCTGACCATAAGCATGGATCTGGCGCGCCGGCATGGGGTGCCTTTATTTACGGCGGCGACTGCAATGCAAATGTTTCAGGCGGGTATTACGCGATATCCGGACGCAGATAATCAGACGGTTGCCAGAATTTCTGAAGAAATTGTCGGTGTGCATCTGGAGCGCAGCAAGTAATTTGATCAGGTCTGCTGTTGCAGATCACCGCGGTAGACAATATGTATTTTGTTGCCATCGGGGTCGCGCAGGTAAGCGCCGTAGTAACCGTCGGTATACTGCGGTCTGTTGCCGGGTGCGCCTTCGTCGGTGCCGCCATTATTTATGCCGCCACTATAACTCTGATCAACCTGTTCCTGACTTTTGGCGTTAAAGGCAATCATAGAGCCATTGCCAACGGTTGCTTTTTTATTATCGAATGGCGCTACGACGAAAAACCTTGGCAGGTCTGCCTCCGTGCTGATATAGCAAACCACCTCATCGTTGATTACAGTATCTTGTCGTGTGATACCAATTGGTGCAAGCAGTGCGTCGTAAAAGCCGACTGATCGCTGTAGATTGTTGCTGCCCTGGGTGAAGTGTGCGAACACGGTTTGAATCTCTGATAGTTCGTGACAACATCGTACTTAGAAAATTGTATGATCACAAATCTCTTACCTGGTTGATACCCCATTATGAATGATGAGATACCGGCAACGTTCGCGGGCCCGTCGGCCTGGGTATCTGAAAATCTCGCTAATAATACTGATAGCTGGTTAAAAACGCTTACCAGTCGGGAAGTGGCGGAGCTGGAATCTGCCGCAAAACGGTTTCTGCGTACCGGAATAGATATTGGTGAACTTGCATCTGGTGATTTTCAAATTCCCGAGCTGGCCAAATACCTGCAGCGGCTAAAACATAAGCTCCTGCAGGGTAACGGGCTGGAAGTTATTCGTGGCCTGCCAATAGAGGATTACTCACAGGAATTTGCAGCGTGCATATTCTGTGGGATTGGAGCGCATCTTGGCAGTGCGCGTTCGCAAAATGCAAAGGGTCATGTGCTTGGCCATGTTCGTGATATTGGAGTCAGCTCGTCAGATCCTGCGACCAGAATTTATCAAACGTCCGAGCGGCAGAGCTTTCATACCGACAGCGCAGATGTGGTTGGTCTGTTGTGTTTAAAAAAAGCGCAGTCGGGTGGGGAGTCTTTGCTGGTTAGTGCATTGAGTATCTATAACCGATATAAAGAGTTACGCCCTGACTTATTGCCGTTGTTGTTCGAGCCAGTGGCAACTGATCGTCGCGGTGAGGTGCCGGAAGGCGCACAGCCGTTTATGACAATCCCTGTTTTTAGCTGGTTTGACGGTTATCTAACTGTATTTTACCAGCGCCAGTACATCGATAGCGCACAGCGGTTTGATGAAGCACCGCGATTGACAGACAGGCACATAGAGGCGCTTGATCTCTTTGACGATCTGGCCAATGATCCATCTTTGCATTTTGTTATGCAGCTGGAGCCGGGTGATATGCAGTTTGTCTATAACCACTCGCAACTCCACGACCGGACGGGATTTGTAGATTGGCCGGATGCTTCAAAGCGCCGCCACTTGTTGCGGCTGTGGTTAAGTATTGAGGGTGATCGCGAACTACCGGATTGTTTCAGGCAGCGCTACGGGTCGATTGAGGTGGGGCGTCGCGGTGGAATTATCACTGGCGAAACCCGATTGCATGCCCCTCTGGACGACTAGTGCGTTTTGTCAAGCAAATGCATGCAGTTGATGTAAGGTAAGTTCAAGGCATTCTTCGCTATTTAGATCCATCATAGGGAGGTGGCTGTTTCCAGGGCCAAGTACTGTTGGTAAATCTATCAGCGTCGCTGTAGCTGAGCAAAGCCTTAAATTTTGTATCAGTGAGTGCCAGCTGTTAGCGCGTGTTGCCCATCGATTATCAACATCGAGAAAATCTCCCTGCAGCAACACGGTAGGTATTTGTTGTAAATGTTCTATCGACCCTGATATGCCTGAGGGTTCGATAGCGACAATAGCCGCCAGGTTATCAGGGACTTGTTCTGCTGCGTCAAAACCGATCTCGCCTCCCTGGCTGTGTGTGATGAGTATTGAGCTTTTCAGCTTTTGTAAAAGCTGCACCAGAGCGCTGACTTGAAGATCTGATGTACTTAGCCAGCGTGGTACAAAGTAGCGTGCAAAATAATCAAGATTTTGAGTTGGAAATTTTTGAGCTTCGAATGGCATTCTCGCTGTGAAATTTTCGACCTTACCGAAGCGGAACAGATGCCACGCTTCCTCCATTGATCGTTGGATGGGTTCGCCCTCAAAAACATCAGGGGAAAATCCGGCGCGTCCGCGCTCAACAGAATCGATTACGTGTACTTCATAGCCTTTTGCAAGCAATAGGTGAAGCCAGCCTTGTCGGCCATCGGGAGTTGTCTCCCAGGTGGTGCCACACATTCCGCCTCCGTGCAGCAATACCACTGGTGGATAATCGTTTTGTTGCTGAGGACGAAAATACTGAACGTAAGCTTGTCCGTAAGCGTAATGTCCGCGAGGGTCTCTTACGTAGCCTGCATCACGGGTGAAGTTTACTGTTGCAGGGTTTCCTTCAGTAACGTTGTTTACCGAGCCGCCAATGTAGTAGCTGCCGAAATCTGATAATTCCAATCCCACTACCAGAGGGCTTCCGAGGCAAGTTCAGCTCCTTTTGCCAGTGCACCAAGTTTCTCCCATACAATGCTTTCAATGACCGGGTTGTTGGGACCTGCAAAGGTGGCAAAGCCGCAGTCAGTTGATGCGATTACGCGTTCCTTTCCTACCACGTTTGCCCAATTGATAATGCGTTGCGCAACCAGTTTCGGGTTTTCGACAAAATTAGTGGTGGTGTCTATGACACCCGGGAGCAGGACTTTGTCGTCAGGGAGTTTTAGTTGTTTGAACTCTTCCCATTCATGAGCATGAGCCGGGTTTGCTCCTTCAAGCAGTAAGCCGGATGGACGTGCCTTTATAATAACCGGGTAGAGTTTATTGAGCGGAATGTCGTGTGTATGTGGCCCTTCGTAGTTGCCCCAGCAGATATGCATCCGCATTCGTTCGGGTGCGATGTTTCGGGTTGCGTGGTTCAATGCTTCTACATTGCGTTGTGCAATTTTGAGAAAACCATCGTCTGATAGCTCCTGGTATTGGTTGTGGCGAGCAGAGCCAAAATCGGGAGCGTCAATTTGTAAAATAAAACCTGCTTCAACAATGGCCTCGTACTCTGTTGCCATGGCATCTGCAAGGTCTGCAAGATAAGCCTCCTCGTTGCCATAGTGCATGTCTGGCACGAACTTGGTTAAAACACCGGGTGAAGCTGAGTTGACAAAGGCTTCCGTAACTTCAAAATTCTCACAGGCATTTTTGAGGTTGCTGAGATCGTTCTGCAAAGATTCGGTATTAGCGTAGCTGACTGGTCCGATAGCGGCAGGTGGCTTGGCTCGATCAAACCAACTCATACCTTCATTAATTTTTGCTGTGCGCTCGATCATTCCCGGATGATCCATCAGATCTCGATGTTGCGCGGTCTTTGGCAGTGTTTTTTCAGGTGGTTTAGGGCCTACTCCATTTAATCGATCGCGAATGTACAGCGTATAAGATGTTTTTGAATTCTCGCCGTCATTGATGATATCAATTCCGCTTTTTAACTGTTGCTCAACTACATCGGTTATGGCTCTTGAAATACGAGCATCAACCTTCGCTGCATCAATGTCTTCACCAGTCTCGCGTGCTTCGAGTAAATTCAGCAGGTCCTGTGGTCGGGGCAGGCTGCCTACGTGACTGGTAAGTATTTTATCTGTGCTTGTTTTCATATCGATCTCTAAAGTAGATACGTAGTCCCTATTGATCGGGGCTGTGTGTATCTGCCTGTCTGTCTTACTCTATAGTTAGTGCGCGTTACTCTTTTTAGTTTCGGTGCTTTGCCCGTCAGCGACAGTTTTTCGGGGGATTCCGGCAGCGGGTAATAGCAAACCTGGATTAGACCGTTGGTATATCGATGCCAGGTTTAAGGGTCAGTACAATTGCTGCAAATGGCGTCAGTAATAGCGACAATCGAAAAAAAAATTTATTGTGGATCGTTTTCCCTGCGAATTATCGTACTGGATATTAGCTCCACATGGAACTAATACTTTGTCGCTATTTAAAACCCGGACAGATTGATAGCGCCCGGAAAGGTAAGGGGCTTATTAATGTGATCGATAGCGTGCTGATACCTTTTGGATATCGCAATGCACTGATGATCGATTTTTTTGTGGATCCTTCCGTCGGAATCTGGAAAAGAATTATGAGCTTATTCGACCCGAGTGGACAATTCTGATTTGTTTGAATTTTCGGGAAGGCATTACATCGAATGATATTTGAGACATGACAGAGCAAGCGATGCGGTAAGCAGAGCGTTGGTTTCCTGCTGCTCAGGTAGTTACCTAAAATTCCGCGAAAATACCTATATTGGAAATATATTTGCCCAATTACGGGCAAATTGTTTGAATATATGCCTTCTATCCGTCTAAATACCCGCACATGCCAGATACAGACATCTCCGATCTGATTGAGCACCTGAGCAAGCTTACCGCGCTCAGTGAAGCACAGTCGCAGCAGGTTGTTGTGGAAGTGCTGGCCTATTTCAACGAAGACATTGAAACGTATGTAAGACGCAGACACCACGAGCTGCAGCAGCAAGGTTTCTCAAACGCGAGAATATTTACCACTATTCAGGATGAATTGCCGGATAGGGTATTTCCCGCAGAGAAGATCAGTGAACGCAAGATACGTCGTCTGATATACGGCTAACGGGTTAAAAGGAACGAGCATGTGTGGAATTATCGCCTATACGGGTAAGCAGCAGGCAGCACCTGTGTTAATGGATGGACTGCGTCGACTGGAGTATCGCGGTTATGACTCGGCAGGTATCTCAGTCTATAGCCGAAAGAAACTCCGTACCTGGAAAGCCTCTGGAAAGATTTCAGTTCTGGAAAAGCGACTGCCAGAATCAATAAGCGCGCAAAGCGGCATTGGCCATACCCGCTGGGCAACTCATGGTGCACCAACAGATGAAAACGCGCACCCGCATACAGATGCCAGAGAGTCGCTCACTGTTGTTCATAACGGTATTATTGAAAACGTAGAGGCGTTGAAAGATAAACTGGACGGAGTCGAATATAAGTCTGCTACAGATTCTGAAGTGCTGGCGCACTTGCTGGCAGAAACAATAAAGCAAAAGCAGTGTTCACTGATCGATGCAATGCGTGAAGTGCTATCTCGAATTGTTGGTACCTACGGCATTGCAGCCATCAGTTTGGCTGAGCCTGAAAAAATAGTACTTGCTCGAAGCGGCAGCCCGGTAATCATAGGAATAGGTGAGGGTGAAATGCTTGCCGCTTCTGATATGTCGGCGCTCTCCCGATACACCAGAGAGGTAGTTCATCTGGACGATGGCGAAGTTGCGGAAATCACACCAGAAGGTTTTGAAGTGACGTTACTGGATGCCAGTCCGTCAGACAAATCTGCAATGACACTGGCCAGTAACCTCGATGACTACGATCGCGGTGGCTATGAACATTATCTATATCGTGAAATTGTTGATCAGCCGGAAACCGTAAGACGTACCATTAGCGGCAGACTCGATAAGCGATTCAATACAGCACGTCTTGGTGGTTTGAACATGGAAGCGCGAGACTTATTGAAAGTCGAGCGCATAAAAATTCTTGGTTGCGGATCTGCCTTGTATGCCGGAATGTCCGGCGCCAACATGATTGAAACGCTATCGCGAATTCCGTGTGATGCAGAGCCCGCTGCAGAGTTCCGATACAGAAATCCGGTAATCGAGGCCAACACGCTCTACATAGTGGTAAGCCAGTCTGGTGAAACGTTTGATACGCTCGCAGCAACTCGTGAAATTCAACGCAAGGGCGGCTTTGTACTTGGCATTGTAAACAGCGTGGGCAGTACCATCGCACGTGAAGTTGATGGTGGTGTTTATATGCACGCTGGCCCTGAAGTATCAGTTGCATCCACCAAAGCATTTACTTCTATGTTAAGTGTATTCGCATTACTGGCCATATTATTCGGCCGTGCTCGTGATGTTTCACCGCAGCGTGGAGCCCAGCTACTTCAGGCATTGGAGGATGCACCGGAGAAAATTGCAGATGTACTGGCGCTTGAAACTCATATTGCGGACGTGGCTAAAAAATATGCAAAGAGTCATAGTTCTTTTTTTATAGGTAGAACATCGGCCTACCCGGTAGCACTGGAAGGTGCACAAAAGCTCAAGGAAATTTCATATATCCATGCCGAGGCATATCCTGCCTCAGAACTGAAACACGGGCCGCTGGCACTGGTGAGTGCGGAGACACCTTGCGTGATCATTCTGCCTGAGTCGGAATTGCTGGAGAAATCACTGGGTGCACTAGAAGAAATAAAAGCCCGTAATGCACCCGTTATTGCAGTAACGGATTCCAGCAATGCCAGAATAGATAAACTGGCAGATCATGTTATCAGAACCCCGCTAGCTGATGAGCTTGTGCAGGGTATGATCATGGGGGTGGCACTTCAGATATATGCTTATCACAGTGCAGTGGCTCTTGGGCGTGATGTTGATCAACCACGCAATCTGGCTAAGAGTGTTACGGTTGAATGAGCCTGGAGGGCAGGGGTATAGGTGCTTTGGTGTCGAAGTATAGTTAGTAACTTTGAAACAAAGTTGGCGACTAAATTCTACTCGGATTTTTTGGTTAATTAGGCAGGTCCCGGCCCAGACTGTGTGAATATTCAGTTTTTCTGCAGTTTTAGCTTCCTAGCGTCTGTAAGCGCACAACTGACCGCTTTTTGAGCAACGAAAATATAACTGTTGATTTCATGCCACGATATTTTCATAGCTTAAATCGGATTGCAATTGGCTGAGCTGTTGTTCTAAGCACAGTATTTTTTAGCGACAACACGCCTACATCAGGCCTCTATTGCTTCTATCATTTCAGTAGTTCCAATTAGATTGATGACACGCTTCATATTGTACGCGAGCACGTGCAGACTCATTTCAGTGGAGACATTTTTAAGCCTCCTCATTTGAAAATGAGTGTATCCCATCCATGATTTAATTGTGCCGAAAGGATGCTCCACAGTTTGACGGCGTGTCTTCATCCGACCTGGTTCAGTATCCAATCGTGCCAACATATCTTCAACAAGTTCCTCTGACTGCCATCGACTAACACGCCGGTACTCACCTGTAGTGCAACCTGACTTTGCAGGGCAATTGTTACAAGCAGTTGTCCAATATTTATCAACCTCCAGCCCTTTTTCAATTGAACGCATTCGCCACTCTAAGCGCTCTCCAGCAGGACATTCGTATTCATCATCTGCCTCGATATATTTGAAATCTCTTTTGGCGTAGCGCCCTTTAGCAAGGCTATTCGATGTTTGCGGCGCAGGCATTGTGGGGAAAATGCCATCGCCATAGCATGCTTCAATTTCCAACATATTAAAGTAACCACGGTCTGCAAATACATCGAGAGAATCAGCTTGTAAGACCTGTTGTGCCTGACGGCTAATATTGTGGAGTTGAGATCTGTCTGATCCTTTGTTTGTAACTTCATGCGCGATGATTAAGTGGTTTTCTACGTCTACCGCAGCTTGTACGTTGTATCCTACGATTCCCGTTCCTCTCGTCTTCATTGAGCGTGCATCAGGGTCTGTCAGCGAAATTTGTCTGTCCGGAGCTTCAAGCATCCGGACTTCGATCTTTTTTAGGCGCTCAATCTCCTCTGTTAATCTATCGATCTTATCTTTCATGTTCTTCGTCTTTGCTTTATCAGCTTTGCCGTCTTGCAGATCGGCGCTGGCAATCCGTGCAAGATAGCGAGCGATACTCTGATCAATCTCCTCCAGGCGGCGACGCACTTTGGCTTCGGTATAATTGTTGTCCCGATTATTTACAGCTTTGAATTTACTACCATCGACAGCAACAGCATCATCGTTGAGAAGATCCAGCTTTCTACATAGCTGCACAAACTGCTTGCAAACCAGTTGAATTGCTTCACCGTTATCTTTACGAAAATCTGCGATCGTTTTAAAATCTGGGGTCAGACGTGTGGTCAGCCACATCAGCTCCACGTTGCGTTGAGCCTCACGCTCCAAACGTCTGGATGAATGAACTCTGTTAAGATAGCCGTATATATACAGCTTAAGCATCGTTCTGGGGTGGTAACCTGGCCGTCCAGCGCCTGTAGTTTCCGTTTTAAACCCCAGACCGCTAATATCCAGCTTATCGATAAATACATCGATTACTCTGGCTGGATTGTCCTCACTAACAAAATCATCAAGTTTTTCCGGAAACAACGTGGATTGATGACGATTTTCACCTTCTATAAAACCACTCATCCAGTGGCTCCAGACTGAAAAACCCAGTATAAACCCCAATTAATATTCACACAGTCTGGGCCAAGAGCGGATATTTGTGATGGAAATTAATAGTGACAATTGGCACTATTATTGGTGGCACTATTGATGGTAACCTGCATGACAATCGAACTGGATGTTAGTTGAATGACTGGAGAAATCACTGACTTTTCAAAAATCCTGAGTGAGTTGCGTGAATGGGACTTTAACGACTACAAAATGGCAGAGCTGACTGGCATTGAGCGCAGCAAGCTAACTAGATTCCGCACAGGTGATCGCAAGAACCCAACGTATGACGATGGGTGCGTTATTATGGCAATCTATAGAAAAGCAGCTCGAAAGCGTCCATGCTGCTTAAGTCATAATAAACGGAGATAGAAATACGCCTCTACTATATCTCCATCGCGAAGCTAGACCGATCACGTACGTCTATAAGTCTATTAGATTTTTAAACGCGCTCGGAAAGGGGGTAGTTCGATGCAATTAGAGTATTTACTTCTATTCGCTCTCGTTTATTTAGCTGACTCGGTTATCCCAGGACCCGCAGTAGCGATGGTGATGTCTCGTGGTGCTACAGTAGGGTTAAGAAGAACTATCCCATTTATCGCTGGTTTAGTTGTCGGAGATGTATTTCTATTTATCTGTGCACTTCTTGGCGTTGTTGTTCTTTTAAAAGCATTCGCACCGCTGTTCGTTTTTTTAAAATGGCTAAGTATCTGTTATCTACTTTATCTTGCGTTGAAGTTGTGGAATTCTGCACACACAATCGCGCTCCGAAAAACGGAAAACGCAGAGTCATTGAAAACCTTTGGTGTTGGGTTGGTATTGCCCCTCGCTAATCCTAGAGCGGTGGGGTTTTATGTTGCTGTACTACC
>CAZYRP010000022.1:0-39925 GCA_964649465.1 uncultured Granulosicoccaceae bacterium
AACCGATAAGCCAATGCTTTTATGCTTTTCAATTTCGGAATCTAACAGTTAACTATAAAGACGCGGACTTTAGCAACTTATACAGATGTGTTTTTAATCCGATTTATACAGCATCACCCAAAACCAGCGAATGTCCGAAAACTGGCCGTTCAGTGCCGGTCATATCATCCAAATGGGTGATGTGAAACGACGATACACCAGCGACTCCGAAGTGCCTGTTGCTGTCAATCGCATCAGAACTCTGCGCGGTTGAAACAGGGTCTAATCGCGTCAATCCAAATGCAATACTGGTAGATACGTAGTCAGAGTTTCCCGGTTTTCCGAAGCTCAGGTACGATGTAGTCTTCAATCACCTTGACTGGCAGCTTCCAATCGTCTGGCTGATTGTAATTCCCCGAAAAAATTACTGTTACAAGATTCTGGTCGGCATTGACCGATAGACGTTGACCTCCATTGCCAAATGCTGCGGCTAGAACTGGCTTTTCGACTGGTCCAATCAGATACCAGAAATGACCATACTGGAAATTCGTGTCTATTTGCATGCGAGGCTTCAGCATATCTGCCAGGGCTTTTTCCGAAACTATCTGGCTGCCTTTATACATACCGCCATCAACTACCAATTGACCAATTTTAGCAAGGTCGGGCGCGCGCATGCGTAATCCTGATGCAGCAGATGGCTCGTTATCATGACCTTTAATCCACGTGAACTTCGTGATACCCATAGGTGTAAATAAGTTTTCTTTAGCGAATTCGTCAAGAGACTTGCCAGCGCCACGCGCGATCAATTTACCGACGATTGCCGTTGCCCCTCCAGAGTAGTTCCATTCGACTCCCGGCTCACCAGTAATGGCTTGCTCTAAAATAAACCTGTAGCGATCAGGTGCATTTTCCATCGCTATTTCACTGTTTTTCGGGTCGGTGTAGGGCAAGTTTTCATCCCATGCGATGCCCATCGTCATCGTCAACGCGTGTTCTATTCTTATTTTTTTACGGGCACTATCACTGGTCAGATCTTCATACTCTGGAAATTGTGCGTAAAGACTGGCGCTCGGATCAGGTACGACGCCTTTGTCACGAGCAATGGCATAGAGCAGCCCGACAATGCTTTTAGTCACGGAGCGCAAATCATGCTCCGTATCGGGTGAATGAGTTTGCATACCCAGAGGTATACCCCAGCGCTCGTCTTTCCCCTCAAAATAGGCGGAGGCAATAAGCTCATTGTCTGCAATGCTCACAACGCTATGCAAACCTTTCAGCGAACCATCATTAATCCCTTTTTGGAGTCGATCCGATAGACTTTCTTGTGCCGAGACATTACCCATCAAGAGTGCCGGGAGTAAGGCACTCAAGAATGAATTACGCAGGCTCCTCGCTAATATGTACTGCCTTTTTATTGCCATGGCACCTACTTCCTTTTATCGAGATCATTATATTAACACTGGATCTGTGTTTTGACCTGGCTGGAGCCTATGCTCTAGTGCAACGGTAAGATTGCATCGATTTCAACGATCGGTGTTGGCCAGGACTCAGCCCAAGTAGTCACACTACCCACAGAACTGCCAGTTGCTCTTTAAGAGATGGGGTGCGACCCACAGCGGACAGCCAGGTTAGCTAAGAAATTAGACACTGCTTCACGGCGAGCGCTTTAAGATCGTCGGTATTCCACGACCTCGATTTAATGAATGTAACGGGCAACTGGGTCGCCGCTAGTAATTCAACGCAAAGATCTCGATAAAGCGACCAGAATTCAACAAAGCCGGCTTTTCCATTTAGTCCATTCACCCTGGCAAATTGCGTTTGCATGACGTAGGAAAGAAGCTTAGCAGTCCATTCTTCACCTCTTTCCTGAAAAACTATTTCATAGTGTTCGAGTGGATCATCTACCGTGAAGTATACGATTGATGAGTCTGGTGCCAGTTGCTGCCACCTGGCGAAATACTCATCGATTTGCCGACGCTCAACCAGGTTCTCGAACATAAAACGTACTGTGCTCTGAAGTGCATAACCGTCAAGCACCGCTACTCTGTCCGCGGGAACTACAAACGCTCGCCATGCGTCGAGACATATATCCGGAAAATTCTGTTCGCTTGACAAAGCACGTCTGTCCCTCGGTACGATCGGATGATCTGCCGATTCCTCCAGCCACCAAAACGCGTCAACGCCATGGTCTTCCAGCAGTTTACAGAATCGTTCTGAGGCAGTTGTTTTACCCGAGCCCGGTAATCCCTCAAAATGAATGCATTTTGTCATGGGCAGAGCATATCAATTTCTGACAAGCCGTCCGTTATTGGCTGACTGGTGCCAGATCAACCGCCGCGATCCAGGCTGCGAAAAGTAAGCCACCGGATTTCGAAGTTATCAAATTTAATTTCAAGCCACATCAACACGTGAACCGTCAGTTAACCTGCATAGCCGATAAATGGACACAGCTAAACGACGTGCGGCAATTAATGATAGCAACTCCCGGCCAAATCCATGCAACTTAAACCAGGCGCGTCACCCGATCGAGATCTGCAGCACTTGTAAATTCTAAAGCTTTAAGGTGCTGTCAGAGGGGTTGCTACGCGCCGGGCTTTATATATCTGAGAAAATGCCATACCAAATACAGCACGCTACAGATAATAAGACCGATACTCCAAACCACAATCCACAGTTGCTTTCCACGCCTGCCAACATAGAAAAGCACAATACCAATTACCAAAGCCAGCAGAACTGTGGCGCCGAGCATGCCGGGTGAAGTTTCGGTTATAGGCAACCCTGTAGTGGGATCTATCTTATACCGCATAGTTAACCTGCACCCGGTAACGATCTAGGGAAACCACTTACTTTCCTTCTGCTGGTTCAAACTCTAACGACGCCGAGTTAATACAGTAGCGCAAACCGGTGGGTTGCGGGCCGTCGGGAAACACATGCCCCTGATGCGCATCGCACTGCTTGCAGTGCACCTCCACTCTTACCATACCGTGGCTCGTGTCTCTGGTTTCTTCCAGATTCTCGGTATTAGCAACATCATAAAAGCTCGGCCAGCCACTGCCGGAGTCAAACTTGGTTTCGGAATCAAACAGATGCGCGCCACACACAACACATAAATATTTTCCGGCGCGCTTGTTGTTGTTCAGCTCACCACTGAACGGTGCTTCAGTGCCGTGTCCCTGCGTGACCTGATATTGCATATCTGTCAATTTCTGACGGAGTTCCTGTTCATTGGGTTTAGTCACAGTTTTTGCCTCTGGGTGGTGTTTCGTGATGTTAGCTACAGGTTATACTCAAAGCCGTACGATGGCATCTGCATTCTGTTCACAGTGCTCGCATTGCACTGATTTTTTCCTGCACTGCCAACGAACACTCGACCTGCGCAGCCTTCTATTTAATATATAAGCCTGATTGTGGTATTCAATTATCTGCTATGACTTCATCGAAAGACAACAATTCCAAAAGCGACAAAGACCCCACTCGCGTTGAGGATATGGCTGACATCAACGATCCAGCAGAACTTTTCCGCCGCGCAGTCGGCGAGGTAACACCAGTCGACGATGACAAAGTTGCCCCTGCTCCGGCCAATATCGCTGCCAAACCCAGACAATATGAGAAAGATGAGCGTGCAGTGATGTTCGATGCAATGCACGATGACCGTGATCCTGATGAACTCGACTCCGGGGAACACCTGTCATGGCGTAGAGATGGAGTGCAAAACCGTGTAATGAAAAAGCTGCGCAACGGCTACTATTCAATTCAGGATGAAATCGATCTGCATGGCATGACCGTAGCTCAGGCAAGAGAGATTTTAACCCGGTTTGTCGCGCACGCTGTTGACCAGCACCAAAGTTGTTGTGTGAGAATTATTCACGGCAAAGGCCGCAAAACCAGTACGGATGCACCAGTGCTGAAACCGTTTGTGTCTTCGTGGCTAAGGCAACGCCGGTTTGTTATGGCGTTTTGCTCCTGCAAGCCTGTGCACGGTGGTACCGGGGCGGTTTACGTGTTGTTGCGACAGCCCAAGAATCAGGATTTGTCCGAGCCTGGTTAAGCCTTCGTCAATATACTCCGGCGAGTAGTACCGGGAGATCTGCCTACCGGCTAAACGGTTTTGATAACTGATACCACACCGAGTCAGCGCGCTTTTCATCCATAGTATCTACACCGTAGCGAATCCGGTCAGTACTTTCATAAACGAAAGTGCCAAACAGCCTGTCCCAGAATGAAAATATGTTGCCGTAATTCCGGTTAGTCCATGGCATGTTAGTGTGATGGTGAAACTTGTGCGCATTGGGTGTCACGATGACATAACTCAAAAGTCGATCGAGCTTACTCGGCAGGGAAATATTTGAGTGGGTAAAGTAAGTACAAAACACGGTGACTAATCGATAGAGCATGTAAACGCCCAGTGGCGCACCCAACACTACTATACACGCCAGGGAAAACATCTCACGCGCACAGTAATCTATTGGATGATGGCGGGTGCCTGTAGTCGCGTTAACGTGCAGATCACTGTGGTGAATCTGATGAAAGCGCCAGAGAAAAGGAACATTGTGCAGTAAATAATGAATAGTATATTGCGCCAGTAAATCCAGAATTAAAAGCGCTGCCAGCAATTCAATCCAGACAGGCAGATTAATTAGATGAAACAATCCAATATTATTATTGGCAAGCACAGGCAGCAGCTGCACCAACACTGCTGAAAAAATAGCGTTAACAATAAAAGTGGTCAACAGGAAGAACAAGTTGACTCGCAGTTGAGGCAGGCGTTTGTATTTGGACTTAACCAGTGGAATCAGCAGCTCAGCCGCTGATGCTCCACTGAGGCAAACCGCAAGCCATAAGACCTTGTGGAGGTCTGGCATGTTTTCAAGGTATGTCAGCAGACTATCAAGCACTATGACAGTTCCTCACTCTCCAGCGTACAGCTTTATCTATAAATTTAAGGCCGCTGAAGCAACACCAATGAAACAGGGCCTACTGAACCAGACGCCCAATGAACCAGAGGCCGGGCAATAAAAACTAATGCAGAGTTACGTTACCCGCATCATGGTTTTCCGGGTCTTCGCTTAGCTCCTGCGAAATTAGCTCTTCTTCAACGTCCGCTTCATTTCCATCATCTGCCTCTGCCTCATCACCCTGCTCTGGCGGCATGCCTGTTTCCATACCGGCCTCCTTCGCAATACTGTCAAGATCTTTCAGTTCGCTTAACGGTGGCAATTCATCGATGCGACGCAGGTTGAAGTAGTCGAGAAATTCTTTGGTGGTGGCATACATTGCAGGTCGACCCGGTACTTCTTTGTGGCCTACCACTCTGACCCATTCGCGTTCGAGCAGAGTTTTAATAATATTGGTACTCACAGAGACGCCGCGCACCTCTTCTATTTCGCTGCGAGTTATCGGTTGACGATAAGCAATCAGTGCGAGTGTTTCCAGCAGCGCTCTGGTGTACTTCGGTGGCCGCTCTTCAAACAGCAGCGAAATCCACGGCGCTACTTCCTGATCGATTTGCACACGGTAACCGCTGGCGACTTCCACCACACTGACTCCACGGTCTTCATAGTCCGCCTGGAGTTCAGTCAGTGCATCTTTTACCTGTGGTCGCTCCACCGGTTCTTCTTCATTGGCAAAGAGCGCATGCAGATGCGCCAGCGTCAGTGGCTTGTCTACCGCCATAAGCGCTGCTTCAATGATTTTTTTTATTTGCTCAGGAGCCACTTGCTGTACCTGTTATGCGTATTCGGAATCAGGATCAGAGTCGTCACTGAAATTGACTCGATCCGAGTTGGTGGAGGCACTTGCGGGCCGCAGAAAGATAGGTGCGAATGGTTCTTTCTGAATAATTTCAACCATTGACTCCTTGCACAGCTCAAGCATGGCTAAAAAGCTCACAACACATCCTGCGCGCCCCTCTTCAAGAGTGAACAGAGACAGGAATTCTACTTCCCCGCGTTCATTCAACAGGGCGAGTAAATTCGACATACGCTCACGCACAGACAACGCCTCGCGCTGAATGTTGTGATGCTGATTCAGGTTGGCGCGCATGACCACACTGCGAAAAGCGGTGAGCATTTCTTCAAGCGTGATATCCGGCAGCGGCTGCCTGTTTTCCAGTACCGGTAATCCTGCACCGGCATCAAATACATCGCGCTCCATGCGATTCAGGTTGTCGAGATCTTCTGCTGCAGTTTTGAACTGCTCATAGGCTTGCAGGCGCCTGATCAGTTCAGCACGCGGATCGTCTTCGTCGGTGTCTTCTTCCGGCCGTGGCAACAACAGTCGCGATTTTATTTCCGCAAGCATTGCCGCCATTACCAGATACTCGGCAGCCAGCTCGATACGCATCATTTCCATGACGGCGATGTACTGCATGTACTGGGTTGTGATCGCAGCAACCGGGATATCGAGGATATCGAGGTTCTGGCGCTTAATAAGGTACAGCAGAAGATCGAGGGGACCCTCAAACGTCTCGAGGAAAACTTCGAGAGCATCTGGCGGAATATAGAGATCTTTCGGTGCGTCTGAATACGGCTGCCCCAGTACCATTGCGACTGGAATTGCAGTATCTAGCGACGAGTCCGGACTGTCCGGCCCATTTTCTGGCATGCGGGTCACTTCTATGAAAAATGCATTTTATTGGCTAAGCCGCCTCAAGACAGCTTACCAATGTCTCCTTTTCCCTCTCGTATAACTTCAACTTCTGCTTCGAGAGAGATGACACTAGTCTCTTCCAGCCCGCAGGCCCCGCCATCTATGACGGCATCAACCTCGGACTTCAGTAACTGGTTGATATCATAAGGGTCACTGAGCGGATAGTCTTCTTCGGGCATCAATAATGTGGTGCTCATCATAGGCTCGCCAAGACCAGTCAGCAAAGCGTGGACAATTGGGTTGTCAGGCACTCGGATACCGATCGATTTGCGTTTCGGGTGCAGCAGGCGTCTGGGTATCTCATTGGTGGCCTTGAGAATGAAAGTATAGGGGCCGGGTGTCATCGATTTCAGCAACCGGTAGTTGCGGTTGTCGACTTTTGCATAGGTTGCGATAGATGACAAATCCACGCAAATCAGTGACATGTGATGGCCTTTGCTCAGCCGTCTGATCCGGTAGATGCGCTCAAGGCCGGTTTTGTTATCCAGCGTGCAGCCAAGCGCATAACACGAGTCAGTCGGGTAGACCACCACACCGCCCGATTTCAGGATATCAACCACCTGATTGATCAGCCGCAGCTGCGGTGTCTGAGGATGAATTTCGAAATACTGGCTCATGATGGCGTATTAAAAACTTGAAGTAGGCAGATCAGACCTTGCATTCGTGAGGTAAAGGATTGATCGCATCCATTATCCGGGTATCAAGCAATGCTACACTTGCTCCAGTGTGCGACGTCCAATCGGGTGATTCCTTATGACTACTCGCCGAAAGTCTCTGTGTCTGGCTCCGGACACAGTCTACCTAACCACCAGCTACAATGCTTTCCAATTGCACCGGACCTCGCAATGAAACTCCTTATCGATTTTTTCCCGGTGGTGCTCTTCCTGATCGCCTACAAATTTACCAACATCTACACAGCAACGATGGTCATCATCGCAGCGTCTTTTGTGCAGGTAGCAGGCTACTGGCTGGTGAATCGCAAGGTCGAAAAAATGCACCTGATTTCCCTGGCCCTGTTCGTGGTACTGGGTGGCCTCACGCTTTATCTGCGTGACAAGCGCTTCATAATGTGGAAACCAACCATTATCAACTGGTTGTTTGCGGCGGCATTCGTAGTCTCTGCTTACATTGGCGGCAAGCCTTTGATTCAGCGTATGCTCGCAGGCCAGCTGAAGCTGCCCGACATTGCCTGGAAAAAGCTCAACTGGGCGTGGGTTGGATTTTTTATTGTCTCGGGTCTTATCAACCTGTACTTCGCACAGCGCTATATAGCGGCACAGGATGCACTCACCGCCGCCGCTCCTGAAATTACCGAAGAACAACTCGCCGACCTCGACTGCAGCACCGGGTTCAGCAGCGATGCCCTGCCTCTGTGTGAGACAGCTCGCGCGAAAGAAAAAACCTGGGTCAGTGTTAAAGTCTTTGGATTGATGGGATTAACTATCCTGTTCATCATCGGCCAGACAGTCTTCCTTATGCGCTACATGGAAAAAGACGATGAAAACCCACCCGGAACCAGTAATCAGGACACCACCTGATCACACAACGGGGCATCAATTCCAGCCAGCCATCAGCCGAAAAAACGGCTGTCAGCCACTTGAATAGCGCGCAAAAACCGCTATCTTCCCTGACAATTCTTTTTTTTCCGAAGGCCCCTACTCATGCAACGATCTCTTACCGCACTGGCTTTATCGGCGCTGATTTGCTCAGGCACTGTTCTGGCGGACGGCACTGACTCCCCGACAATCGCCACGGTTAACGGTGAAATCATTACCGAGCGGGAGCGCGATACGCATTCAACCCAGTTTGCCGCACGCGGACAACAGGCAACCAAAGAAGTAGTCACGGATGAACTGATCAGCCTCGAACTGATGCGACAGGAGGCCATCAAGCAAGGTCTCGACAAGACCCCGGAAATAGAAGCCGAGATGAAAATCATGCGCGCTCGAGTGCTGGCCAACGCACTACTCAACAACTTCACAGCAAATGTAGATACCAGTGATGCAGCATTGCAAGCCGAGTACGAAAAGCAAATCGCCGCAGCAGAAGTAAGTGAGTTCAACGCCAGTCATATATTGCTTGAAGACGAAGCCAAAGCCAAAGAGATCATTCTTGAGCTGGACGGTGGAGCAGACTTTGCCGAAACCGCAAAGAAACACTCTACTGGTCCTTCAGGAGAAAACGGCGGCGAGCTCGGATGGTTTGATCAGGGCGCTATGGTACCGGAATTTTCCGCAGCAGCCGCTGAACTCGAAGTGGGTAAATACTCAGCAGTGCCAGTGAAAACGCAGTTCGGTTATCACATTATAAAACTCACTGATAAAAGAGCGGCAGAGCCGCAGCCTTTTGAATCAGTAAAAGATCAAATGCGTGCCGTACTCATGCGTGAGCGTATCGCCGACTTCGTTGACGGGCTTCACGAGGCAGCCACCATAGAAAAGAACTAGATTTGTATGACGCGGTTAACTCTCGCCGCTCTTTGTCTATGCAAGCCAGTATCTTTACTAAATTTAGTGTCTTTATAAAGTCCAGTGTCTTTATAAAATAATAAACAACCTGACGCGTTAGCAGGACAACCCCTGATCTGCCTGCTACGCGTCGGGCTACTTTATCCATTAAAAAAAACTGCGATGGCAAAAATTAAATGCCAGACAAAGACAGTTGCCCACCCCTCTCAATCGGTCTGAACCGAGAACAATCCAGTTCAAAATCTCTGCCTACAGTCAGTCCATAGCGCTTACAGGCAAGCTCAAATCTCTGCCGGATGATTTCTGCTCGTGGTCCGCTGCCGATCATTCTCGAACCAAAGTCAGCATTATTAAGTTTATTTTCTCGCACTGAGCGAATAGCTTTCATGACACGCGCAGCTCGCAACGGATAGTGTTGTTCAAGCCACTGAGGAAACAACTGCTGCAACTCGTGCGGAAGACGCAAAACAATCGCATAAGCTGCCTGCGCTCCGGCACTGGCCGCTGACTCTACAATAGAATCTATCTCCGCTTCGTTCAAAGCCGGAATTACTGGTGATACAGACACCCGTGTGGGAATTCCACACTCACTTAAGCGACTCAGTGTTTGCAAGCGACGCGCAGGCGTTGTAGCACGTGGCTCAAGGTTTCTGGCAAGCTTTCGATCAAGGGTAGTTATAGTGATGCAAACAGAAACCAGATTGCGTTGTGCAAGATCAGAAAGCAGATCTATATCTCTTTCAATCAAAGAAGATTTGGTAATAAGATATGCAGGATGATTTGCTTCAAGCAAAACCTCTAATACGTCTCTTGTAATATGCAGTTGCTTTTCAAGTGGTTGATAAGCGTCCGTGTTTACCCCAATGGCTATAGGCTCACACCGATAACCGGGCTTTGATAGCTCGCCACGCAAAAGCGATGCAGCATCGCGCTTTGCATAGAGTCTGGTTTCAAAGTCCAGGCCCGCCGAGTGCCCCAGATAAGTATGCGAAGGTCTGGCAAAGCAATAGATGCAACCGTGCTCACAGCCACGGTACGGGTTAATTGAGCGGTCAAAGTGAATATCCGGCGATTGATTGCGGGTAATGATCGAGCGATTGGTATCATCGCGCCACTGTGTGCGTACTTTAGTTTCAGGCTCGACGAATGAACTCCAGCCATCATCAATATCATGATGACGCAGCGTTTCAAACCTGCCTGTAACGTTACTGACAGAGCCCCTGCCCCGTCGCACCAATGGGGTCTCTCGCATTTGAGCCTCGATACTGGTTTTATATACAGTATAAAGGATTAAATCCATAAAAATCAATAGCCTTGCAGTCAGCGGCAGCGCAGGTTTACGACGATTTATGGTACGGTACACGACGCATTTACTTCGAGTGTCAGCGTTTTTTCAAGCGAATCTGCAACAACATATATTTCCCAAAGGGCGACAGGCCAGAGACAGGTGAGTAGCAGGCACGAGCACTTGAAAGTACACTGTTGATCAGTTAACTCATGATCGAATCAGCACATTAGTTTACCGGCTGTTTTCTCCAGGAACTTGCACAGAGCATATGGCCGCAGAAAAACGACGATTGACTATTCTGAATTGCGACATGGTGAGCTCCAGCGTGCTTGCCGAGGAGCTCGATCCGGAATCCTTTGAAGTATTGATTAAGTCTTTCTTCGGTTTATCTGTTGAGGTCATTGAACGTAACAACGGCGTATTTGCACTTAACGCGGGAGACGGATTCGATGCTTACTTTTACCCCGGAACGGGTTCACCGGGTGCGGTTTACGCAATTGAATGTGGCCTGGATATTCAGCGTTCTCTAAAATCCCTGAATGCAAAATCTGAACACCCGATTTCGGTACGCATCGGTATTGCAACGGGTATGGTTGTCCTAAGCCCCCACCATGCAGGTTCAAATGTAGAAGTTGATATCGCCTTTGGAAAACCTGCGCATCTGGCAGCAAGAGTGCAGTCAGCTGCAGAACCCTGGGAGGTCTATGTAGACGACGCCACGAAAGAATCCGCCTCGGCTTATTTTAACTTCAACAGTGCCGGAAGTAAGACTCTTAAAGGATTCAACAAGCCGGTTTCACTCTGGCAGGTAGATGGCCATCGACAGTCAGAATCACGATTCCAGGCAAGCATATCGTCGCTTTCAACTTTCGTTGGTCGATCAGAAGAACTCTGTGAACTCGATGCATGCTGGCAACAGGTAAATTCCGGTAAGGGTGCCGCCATTGCCATTGTCGGAGAACCAGGCATTGGTAAATCCCGGTTGGTTTACGAGGCTTGCAACCGTATCGAGACAGCACCAATGGTGCTTCAATGTCTTGAAAATAATGAAAACACTTCGCTGGGGCCCTTGACGCGAATGTTTGAATCAATGTCTGACATCAGCCCTCGGGACACTGTTTTTAAACGTCGAGAAAAACTCGCGAAGGCGATTCAGAGTCTGTTGCCGTTAAAAGCTGAGCAAGAGCAAACCATGCTCTCTTTGATGGTGCAATCGACAGAATCACACCTTGATGAAAACATGTCTCCAAAACAAAAGCTTGAAGAATTATGTAGCGCGATTGTAGATGCAGTGCTGGATCTTGCGAGCAGGCGTACACAACTTATAGTCCTTGAAGATCTGCACTGGATTGACCCAACGTCACAAATGCTTTTGGATATGCTGCTTGAACAGAGGGATGCTGCAGGTATATTTTTACTACTCACCAGCCGACCAGAGAACAGCGAATATATTGAAAGCAAAAATATTAATGAAATCCACCTGAAAAGATTGTCACATAACGAAACCATGGAGCTGGCAATGCCTGAAATGGAAGGTGTTGTCTCTGAAAAAATAGAAGAGATCGTGCGATGGGCAGACGGTATCCCACTCTTTGTCGAAGAGGTAGTGAAGGGCTCGATCGCTTCTATCAACACAATTGATAATACAGTTCAATCCAGCAACAACAGTGAGTTTCGTCCTGCCGTTCCCAACTCGCTTCAAGACTCATTATTAGCGCGCCTTGACAGACTGGGAGATGCCAAACAACTCGCCCAGGTAGCATCCGTGATCGGAAGAGAGTTTGACGTAGAAACCCTTAAGCTGCTCAAAGAATCCGGTACCGAACAAATACGCGATGATCTTAATCGACTGGTCGAAGCAGGGATACTACTTTCCCTGGACACCAGTGGAAAAAGTCTGACCTTCAAGCACGCCCTGATTCAGGATGTGGTTTATAACAACCTGCTGGACCGCGATGCAAAGCAACTTCACAAGAAGCTGGCAACAATTTACCAGGAGGATATTGGCGATATACAAAGAGCTCGGTCAGAAGTAATCGCGCACCACCTCAGCATGGCCGGTGAATGGAAAAGTGCTTCACAGTTGTGGCTGGAATCAGGAATCTCTGCCCGAGATACGGGTTCAAATCTGGAAGCCAAAGGTCGGTTGGAACGTGGTCTTGAGGCAGTAAGACAGCGTATAGACGAATTCGAGGCCAAAAGTTTACACGTGCAAATTGAGCTGATTCTTGGACAGGTTATCAGCGCTCACTACGGACCAATTAATCAGGAGGGACACAGAGCATTCGAAAACGTGGTCGAAATTGCCGAATCTCTTGGAGATGAGGTTAGCGTTGTCTCTGCACAAACCTATTTGATGTGGCTACACTTTGATTCCGGTGAGTTTGAGGTCACACTTTCCGCTGCAGCAACGTTAACCGACTATGCAAAAAAGGTAGGCAATCATCAGGCAGCAGCACTGGGATTGCTCGGTGCTGGTATGTGTCAGTTTGCAATGGGGGAATTTGCAAAGGCCAAAATCTCGTTAGAAGAGTCGCTGGACTATCTCGAGCACAATTTCGAGCACGTGGAAGGCTACCCTGGTAAAGCGTATACCTATCTCGGATTTATCACACACATTCATAACGAACCGGAAAAAGCGTTCTCTTTATGCAAGCATGCTATTGAAATCAGTGAAGATAAATCCGCCTACGATCTGGTAGCGGCACTCGGAAACTCCCTGTATCTCAATGTCCTGCAGCACGACTTAATAACCATGGAGGCAACCTCTTCCCGGGTGATGCAGCTGTCAGAAAAAACAGGTTTTATCAAATGGTACTATCAGGGCGCCTTTTTCTATGGCAGCGTTCTGGCAGCACGAGGCGACACCGAAGGCTTAAAAATGATGAGAGAGGCCATTGATCGATTTGAACAATCTGAAGAATTGGTTGAGCTTTCTATTTTTTATGGATTGTTGGCGGACCGCTATCTCATGCATAACGAATTCCATGAGGCAAACCACTGGACCGACAAAGGACTCAATCTGGTCAGCACATTTGGCGAGTGCTTTGTTGAGGCACCACTACTCCGGTTAAAAGCTCGCTGTTTGAAACAGATGACACCAGATTCTGAGTCGAAAATTGACAGGCTCTATCAACAGGCGAATGCCGTTGCATCCTCACAAAGCGCAAAAATCTGGCAAATTGGCCATACAGACACAAAAGAAAACAGCACGCTGTACAATTTGGGCCAAAGATTTCCATAGAAGTTAAAGCATGAATCGAACTATCGGCGATCTCTTCTCGGAACTGCAATCACTTGATCCGAGCCTACAGGTCAAGCCAAAGATGCTCGCTGGATTAGCGCGCCGGCGAATCCTGCCCCAACCTTACAGCCGACAGAAGCTGTTCTCCTGCATGGTGTCCGGAAAGGCTGTGCTGTTCGATGATTATCCTTCCCCGGTGGATGATCCAGGCGTTTCCAATCCAGTTAAACGTATGGAGACCATATTAAAGAGGATGGGCCAGAACAGGCGCTTCTCGGTGCGCAGCGGGCACAGTGGAACCTACAAATATTTAAACGGCCGTGAATTGGTGCAGCGCTGGAATAGCTCGAAGGCGATAATGAATGTAACGGATTTGCATATCCGTGGCACTGCGATCGAACGACTGGCCAATCCGACTAACCTGAGTTGGTTTAATTTACTGCCCGACTGCGGGGAAGCAGCAGCAGAGGAAATGATGTCGCTGGTTGTCAGCACTCGCGGCTGTATCTCTGATTCACATTCTGACGCACCGGACAGCAGTAACTATTGTTTCACTGGCGAGAAAGTTTGGTTGTATTGGGACACCTATGAAGGTCAAAAGCTCGGGCTGGAAGATTGTTCTATAGACACCGTCTATTCCGGCTGTTCCTTTGATATGGAACGCTTTCTCCAACTGCGATCAGCCCGCTGGCTCACTGTATCCGCCGGACAAGCATTGTTTCTACCAGGCGAATACACTCATAAGGTGATTACAACAGAGCGATATCTGGGTGTCGGAAGTTTTTATGTCAGTTTACCCAATAGTCTGCGTTCTTTGTCGAGATGGAGTTTACATGGACCACTATGGTCTGAAGGGGGTCCGGAAAACGAAGATGATCCTGTCCTCGTTGATATCGCGAACCGTCTCAAGGAAACCATTAAGAGACTACATTCCAGAAGTACGAAATTTCAACAACGGTTCGGTTACGACTACCTTCCACTGGCACTTGAAAGCTGGCAGCGATCAACAGGAAAGCGTCAGCAAAAGAAAATTCTGACATCGCCCCATTTATCAGATTACATGCAAGCACTTCATGAAGTTCAGAACACTCAATAAGGCGTCAGCTATAGACGGGCGGGCATGTTTGCCTTAATTGTCTTTTAGGAATGCAGCCACAATGTAGCTAGACCGCTTTACAGGCTCAGTGCTCTTATCACTTGCCAGTTGTAACCTTTGGCCTCAAACCAAAAGTATACGGAAGTATTTTCAGGAACAGTCTCCAGGTGTTACCTCATGCACAAACGCAGAGCGCCACAGTTTATCGGCCCACGGCAAAAAGCTATCACCGTAGGTGATGGATTAAAACTCGCAACTTACTATGCGAGCACCCCAAAGGTCGTGTTCGATAAAAAGCTGACCAGAACAGAGCTTTCAAAACTTTCATTTGAGAACCTGCCCCTGGCTGCATCCTCATCAACGGGTGTGAGCAAACAAGCGCTAAACAAGATGCAACAAGCAATCAGGCGCATGACCGAAGGAAACTGGCAGTCGGTCTACACTCCTACAAAACCTGGCGACGGGAACAATTCAGGCAACGGTATGAGCGGGACATTTCTACAAAGGCCGGACCTGGAAGTTATCGTAAAACCCTCAAAGTCAAACACAGGTAAATTATACGAACTAAAGACAAATTATATCTGGCCTAAAATTCGGTCTTACCAGTCACGCCACAAAATCCAGCCGGAAAACTATAACTACTCACTGGTTTATCATCACTATAGAAAAGCTTTCGAATCGGCATTTGATTTGATGATATTTTCGATTTGCAAACTCGACAGTCAATTGATGCAAACCATGATCGAGCGCAAACGATTGGGATTGTATTTTGGAATAACAGATTACTACGGTGATCCGGACAAGCTGCCTGCACATTTGCTCAAACAGGTTGAAGCAAATAACCCGAATCCAGAAGTGGTAAATAAAACAGCGTATGTGCAACTGTTGCGTCGCTACCGTGAGAAGCCTATTTTGCCCGGCAACTATCACACCGATGGTATCGAAAAATCACTGGATGTTCAGGGCATATTTACCATCCTAAATCGAGAATGCGTCGGCGGCGAGACGCTCGTACGTCGCCGCGGTATAGCGAGATACAAACAAACCAATGATCGTAAACGGCCAGTCGATATCACCGTAAGATTAAAGACTCCTGAGGGTCACGCCGGGCTTTGGGTACCCAGTTGGGGCAGAACCGAAGTTGAGCACACACCGGGGCCAATCCAGGGAGGACATCGAACCATCATTGTGTTTGGGTTGGATTCAATCGATTCAGAAACTGAAATAAAGGAATCTGAAATTCGAAAATTCTACGGTTCACATTACGAAACCCGAACCTGGGACAAACGAAACTGGTTTCACACAAACAGCCCGATCGAAGTACCCGATAGCCGCCTCTGGAATGCTGAATAAATCGATTTCTCTGGCGTAAGCCTAAATGTCCCCTCTCCCGCTGTTGCTAACTATTGGCCAGAAAGGTTGGAAATTGTCCGGCTTGTACAAAAATGTACAAGCCTACCCGCCAGATAATCTTGCTGCTAAAAGAGACTATCCGCGCGGTATACATGGCTTCGGATGCACGCTTTATCACGCCGCAATCGCGATGCGCACAACCAGCCCAATGCAGTCTCGATAGTCTACTCGCTCCGGTGTGGTATTCCTCACACGAGCGACAGTTTTCACCTTGCTAAAAACGCCGCAAAAGCTAAATATTAAGTCGCTGTCACGAAGTATTTGATGGCGATCAGGAGTTGTGCATGCCATGGACGGCGTTTTTTGACGCGGCTACGAAAGTGCAGAAGTCCAAAGCTCACTCGACAGTAAACGGGCTGGATCGGGGTGCATATCCTCCCTCTCCGGTTCAGTCCGCCGTGTGAACCAGAGCTTCGTGTTTACGCGTTATCCGACATGACCAGCTCTGAGAGCCCGGCAACATCATGGATAGCGTATTTGTTCTTCCTCCAGGTGATCAGTCCTGTCGTTTCCAGCGCCTTTACCTCTCGCGTGACTGCTTCCCGGTGAGTACTGACACGTGCGGCGATTTCGGCATGTGTTGGAGCACTGTCAAATACAATCTCCGACGCATCTGATTTCGCTTCAGAGGCGAGCCTCAATAATTCGCAGCGGACTCTCTGCGACACAGACAACGCACCGAACTCATAGACTTTCTGCATGTTCGCCCTGACCATACCAGCCAGCCGTATCAATACGGCATGTTGTACCTGAGAGTGCTCACTCAGTATTGCTTTAAAACAATCGCTGCTCATAACAGCCAAATGACAAACGTCCAGAGAAATACAGTCAGAACTTCGACTCATACCATCGATCGCCGACAATTCACCAAACATCATTCCGGAACGCAATTCCTCAAAGTGAATCTGTTTGCCGCCTAAAGCGAAAGTACAAACACGAATTCGTCCGGAAATTAAAAAATATACGTCAGTATCTGCTCCCTGGCCGGAAATCACAAACTGCCCTTTATCAACCTGGTGCATCCTCAGCCTGAGAGCAATTTCGTCCCGAGTAGCAATATCGAGCATCTTAAAGATCTCAAATGTGCCCAAGACTGTGCCAGAAACACTTTTTAATTCGCGATTATTCTCCACATTTCCACCATACACCAGCTGATCGGACTGAGCTAGATTCAGCGACAAATTTCGAATCGGCGTATTCCCACTTTGAACTCCGGGTTTTGTAGTGCAACATTGCCGATGTAAGTGACTCGCTGATGCCGTATTACAAGAACCGAAATTCAACGCAATCAAAATAGTTGCCAGAAAGGATCCTTAATTTATGGGCGGTAAATATTTGGGCGCCGGCTTTAGCGGTACGGTCGATTGGGACGACAGTACCTATTTTGTAAGAAGTGACAGTGACCTGCTGGCTGCTATGCACAATGCAGTCAAAGATACTGCGTTCGAGAAATACCAGGCTACTTTTGATCAATTGGCACTCAAAGGGATTTGTATCAATCCGTCTGTGCCAGATACTTACGGTAAAATCGGCAATACACGATTTGGCGGTCTTCCGGATTTACCCGTCGGTGTGGATTACCCGACACAGGATGGCCCTTACAAGAATAAAGGATATGAACATCTGAGTTTCTTTGCGCAATTAAACTGTGCAGAGCTTGCGCCCTATCAAAATTACCTGCCACGAACAGGGTTGTTGTATTTCTTCGTCACAGAAGAAGACGAATATCACAGTGATGTATGGTACCACCCGTCTACTGAAGGACTGATAACAGCAATGACTTTAAAAGGTATGGATTTCAACAATGCCTACCTGTCTGAGCCATACACACCATACAAAGCAGAATTCAGAAAGCTGATTGCACTTCCTGCCTACTTCGACAATAAACCGTTTAATGATCATGAACTGGAAACATTCGCCTCATCGCAAATGTCGAAAGCTGCCTTCAGCGAAAGTCTGGGGCGCAAAGGTATTCTTCGAAAACACAACAATGTCTATTATCAGGATATGAACCACAGCATTAATGATTCGGTTCACTCTACAAGTGGAGATTCTCCCGTTGAGCTGGCAGCGAACAGTCGAGGCGGTAAACCCGAAGACTGGATGGTGCTACTGAGATTGTATTCAGACAACAAATGTAACTTTCAATTTTATGACGCCGGGGAATTGTATTTTGTAATTCATAAGAGTGATCTGGCTAAAAAAGATTTTAGCAATGTGTTTTCCTTTGCAGACTCTTCCTAGTGGTAGCGGAGAGGCACAATTAAAGACCACGCTCAAGATCAGCAATAATATCCGCAGGCGACTCCAGGCCAACCGCAACACGCAGTAATGAGTCATTGATACCCGCATCCCGTCTGTCCTGTTCTGAAATCCTGCCATGGGTAGTCGATGCCGGATGTGTGATCGTAGTTTTCGCATCACCCAGATTAGCTGTAATTGAAATCAGCTCGGTGGAATCGATAACTCGCCACGCGGCCTCCTTACCACCTTTTACTTCAAACGAAACAATGCCACCAAAGCCACTTTGTTGCTGTTTGCACAACTCGTGTTGCGGGTGATCGGTAAGGCCTGGAAAGTACACTTTTTCAACCGACGGATGCTGCGTCAGCCACTCAGCTATTGTTGCTGCACTCTGACAATGCCGCTGCATTCTGATCTCAAGGGTTTCAAGGCCCTTTAAAAATACCCAGGCATTAAACGGACTCATGGTTGGCCCACCAGTTCGGAGAAAACCGAATATATCTTCGCCTACCCGCTGCTTATCACCAACAACCGCACCACCCACACAACGCCCCTGGCCATCAATAAACTTGGTAGCCGAATGAATGACAATATCCGCTCCTAGTTCCAGCGGCCGTTGCAGCACCGGTGTACAAAAACAGTTATCTACCACCAGAAGTGCGCCATGCAGTTTTGCAAGATCTGCAAGTGCACGTATGTCTGCCAACTGAGTTAACGGATTAGTGGGTGTCTCCAGAAACAGCATTTTTGTCTCGGGGCGTATTTTTTTTGCCCAGTCAGACAGATCATCTATTTGAGCAAACTCCACCGGGTTGCCCATGCGGGTAAGATATTTATTAAAAAACTGAGTGGTCGCGCCAAACATACCGGAGGCTGCAACTACATGATCACCCGGCTCAAGCAGTGCCACGCAGGTCGCCATAATGGCCGACATTCCGGACGACGTTGCAACACAGCACTCTCCACCCTCCATCGCTGCAAGTCGTTGCTCAAAAGTACGAACTGTCGGGTTGGTGAACCGCGAATAGACATTACCCGGAATTTTATTCTGAAACCTGTCAGCGGCCTCGGCGGCATTATTAAAAATAAAACTCGACGTGCTGAATATTGCTTCTGAATGCTCACCTTCGTGAGTGCGAGTCTGACCTGCTCGTACCGCGGCTGTGGCAAGGTCGTATTGGTTCCAATCGATAGTACTCATGATATTCCGCATTATTTATAGGTATGCGGCGATATGAGCGTTGCAGGAAATAGAGAGGCCGGTAACAAGAAGGGCCAAAATACTAAAGCTAAACAGCAGCGAAAAACTCAGGGAGATGCTGTAGTTCGATTTAGCGGTATTTTTCTAAGCGCCCGCAAGCTGAATCAAATCGGCGCAGTTCTATTATGCACTCGCAAGACGCTGAGTCAAGACTCACCTATGCGGCATACACTCCCGGTAGGTACAATAAACCTCAGACACGTGGACAACAGATTTGATCTCAGCACTTTCCTATCTTGGTATTTCTTCAGACAAAACCTGCGACTGGCAGCATTTCGCCGGCAAGCTCCTCGGTATGCAAACGCTTGATCGAGGTGGAAAAAATATCGCCTTCCGCATGGATGATCAGGCTCAGCGTCTGATCATATCTAACGAGCCGGGAGATACACTGGCCTATGTGGGCTGGGAAGTCGACGCATCGGAAGATCTGAACACCTATGCCACAAGGCTTGAAAATGCCGGTCATAAAGTGACCAAAGGCACAACAAGCCTGGCTGATCGACGATACGTAGAAGATCTTATCTACTTTACTGACCCGGCAGGCTATCGGGTAGAACTGGTATGGAGGCCTTTTAAAGTCAGCGATCCGTTTGTTCCAGGCCGCCCTATCGATGGTTTTAAAACCGGTCCCTATGGTATGGGCCATGCGGTGTTGCATGTGTCAGACGACGTCAATGCAATTGTAAGCTTTTACTGTGATCTGCTCGACTTTCAGTTAAGTGACTACGGACTACAACCAATACCTCTGTATTTTTTTCATATTAATGGCCGCCACCACAGCTTTGCCATTGTTGGTTCGAACAAAAAAGGCTTCCATCATTTTATGGTCGAGTACGACAACCTTGACGATGTTGGCCAGGGCTACGATCTGGCAGGCCTCGATAGCAATCGCATCGCCTACACACTGGGCCGTCATACCAACGACTACATGACCAGCTACTACGCACACACACCCTCCGGGTTTTTTGTGGAAAGTGGCTGGGGTGGACGCATTATCGACCCGGCTACCTGGCAAGCCATTGAGACTGAAGTAGGCCCAAGCTTTTGGGGACACGAACGACTTTACTTAAGCGATGCAGAGAAAGAAGCGTTCAGAAATATGCGTATTGATACTGCAAGCCGTGGCCGTCGCGCACCGCACCTGATTAACTGCCCGTGGCTGTACAGCCAACAGTGAGTCCTAAAGAGCAAATCAGTGCTGAACAAATTTTCGACGTTGCTATTGTTGGTTATGGGCCCACAGGGGCGACGCTTGCAAACCTGCTTGCACTGCGGGGACACCATGTGCTTATCATCGAGCGTGAGGCAGAGTTATACAACCTGCCCCGCGCCGTCCACTTCGATGATGAAACCATGCGTGTCTTCCAGATGGTGGGAATTGCCGATGAGTTGTGCAAGTTAGTGTACGTCAACCCCGGAATGAAATTTCAGGATAACAACGGCAATGTGCTACTGGACTGGCCACGGGACCAAAACATTACTGCACACGGCTGGAACGCCAGCTATCGCCTGCATCAACCGGATCTTGAAAAACTATTGCGCCAAAAAATTAAGGCTGCAACCAACGTTCATGAAGCATTGGCTTGTGAGGTAGAAGCAATAAAAGAAAAGCCGGGCCATGCCGAAATTTACTGCAACAACAAAAACTTCGAAGCAAGATTCGTCGTCGGCTGCGATGGTGCAAACTCGCTGGTTCGTAAGTTTATTGGCACCGACATGATAGATTTCGGGTTTTGCCAGAGATGGCTGGTGGTAGATGTCATTCTAAACAAACCCCGACCGGACCTTGGCGATCATTCTATTCAATTCTGCGATACAAAGAGACCCATGACTTACTGCCGAAGTCCGGGTCTTCGCAGGCGTTGGGAAATCACTATTTTAGATGATGACAACGAAACTGAGATCAGTGCCGAAAAAAATGTATGGGAATTATTGGCACGCTGGATAAAACCACAAGATGCCCGACTTGAAAGGAGCGCGGTCTACACATTCCACTCATCCATAGCCCGCCAGTGGCAAAAAGGCAGACTGTTAATTGCGGGTGATGCAGCACATCTGACCCCACCGTTCATGGGCCAGGGCATGTGCACCGGCATACGAGACGCCGCCAACCTCGCATGGAAACTCACAGAATGCTTACAACAGCCAGAAACCCAACAGTCAGAAATTCACGCCAAGCTTGCCAGCTACCAGACAGAAAGAAGTCCGCACGCACAAACTTATATTGAAACCGCCGTACAACTTGGCGGCCTGATCAATTCAATGGATCGCGAGCGTGCTTTGCAATTGTCGGAAGATCAAAGCAAAACCAATGAAAGCAATACTGCTAAAAATAGTAATGAAAAAAACAATAAAGACACAACCATTAGGTCAATTCAACCAAAGCTCGGTGCAAGTCCCTGGCTGCATAGTATCGGTGAGCAACCAGGCCACAGTGCCGGACGCCCGTTTGCACAGGTAATGCTCAAATCGGGTACTGTCAGATTTGATGATCTGGTAGGCTACAAGCACGCACTAATTACCCGACGCAAACTGAAGAACCCGGCACCTGATACATTCGTTGCATTATCTGCAGAGGAACATCCGTCACTCGACGATGAACTTGATAAACTCAATGCAGATGCAGTCTGGATACGCCCTGATCGCTATATTGCCGAACTCTCAAGCAGTCCTGAAGAATTGTTTAAACTAATTCCTTATATACAGTGAATCTTATTAAATGAAACTCGCTTCCCTCAAAGCAGGCGGACGTGATGGCACTTTGGTGGTGGTATCACGTGATCTCACAAAAATGACACCGGCAACTTCTATCGCAAGCACATTGCAATACGCAATAGAAAACTGGAAAGCAACAGCCGATAAACTGCAAGATCTGGCAAACAAGCTTGAAGCAGGTTCTCTGGATTCACAACCTTACAACCCGGAACTGCTGGCCTCTCCTCTGCCTCGTTCTTATCAGTGGGCAGACGGCAGTGCCTACCTCAGCCACATGCGACTGGTCAGAAAAGCCCGTGGTGCAGACATGCCTCCCGGCGCTGAAACAGATCCCTTGATGTATCAGGGAGGCAGCGATCATTTCCTCGCACCCACTGAAGACATACCCTGCAAAGATATTGAATGGGGGCTGGACTTTGAAGGCGAAATTGCCATCATCACAGATGATGTTAGTACCGGTTGCAGCAGCGCAGATGCCGCACAGCACATCAAACTGATTATGCTATGCAACGACATATCACTACGCAACGTAATGAAACCTGAGTTAACCAAAGGCTTCGGTTTCTATCAGTCAAAACCTGCGAGTGCTTTTTCTCCCGTATGTGTAACACCGGATGAACTGGGTGAACACTGGAGCGGTGCAAAAATTAATCTGCCGTTAGAGAGTATCTACAATGAAAAACAGTTTGGCAACGTACCCGCTGGTGTAGATCTTAACTTCGACTTTGCAGATTTAATATCCCATGCAGCGCGAACACGAGAGTTGCGTGCCGGTACTATTATTGGTTCCGGTACTGTTTCCAATACCAATCATGAGGATGTCGGATCTTCTTGTCTGGCAGAGAAGCGGATGATAGAAATCATAGAAACAGGTAGTGCTGTAACCAGATTTATGCAACCCGGTGACCGGATAAAGCTGCAGATGAAAGATCCTTCGGGGCAATCAATATTTGGTGCAATAGATCAAAAAGTTGTCCAGGGGTAACTGCAACTATCGTTCTATACTGTCCGAAACGCAGCCATAATTTCGGCAGCAGTACAAAGCGCATCGGACTGCAAATATTGCATTGCGTTCAGAGCAGCATCGTGCGCCTGCTGACTGGATCCTGCGACGCAATCTTTAACGACACGGCAGAAGTAGTCATGTTGATGTGCATCGACAAATGTATAGTGCACACAAACATCGGTGTGCCCGCCTATCAGTATCAAGGTATCAGCCTTTAAACCTTTCAGCAGTATTTCAAGCTCGGTACCAAAAAAGCACGAATAGCGACGCTTGCGAATAAAGTAGTCATCAGAACGCATGCCGAGCGCCGGATCAATCTCTGTACCTGCATCCCCCTCAAGCAAATGGATGCCTTCCGCACCATCGAGCTCTCGACCAAAATCAATCAGATCTCTTCGATGAGCTTCCTGAAAAAACACAATAGGCACACCACCGTCGCGCGCTGCCTGAACAATAGCCGGTGCACGATCCATATACTCCTGATAGTCCGACATAAAGGGAATAGCTGATGGTTGATCATCATCGGCATCACCACCGCTTGAATCGCCACCCTGAATATCTACCACAATCAGTACTGGCTTGCCTTCAATGAGCGCTCGTTTTGTTTGCCCCATTATTTCTCAGTTCCAATAGTTCAGTTTTTCAGTCTGACTTAGATTATATATATCAACCTAACAGGATGTGGATCTTAACACGTTAGAAACTACGTTCAGCCCCAAGAACACTCGTCACCTGCACGACTGGGTGTTTTACATTTAGTCAGTTAAACTGGGTGTCAGCAACAATTGGAGGATTCAACCTTGGCACTCGATGAGAATGGCAATGCAGCAGAGTACTTTGTAAACCGGCATGCGAGCCACGCTTATGCTGATAAGGCGGCTTACATTGAAGGTCATGGTGAACAACGCAGCCTCAGTTACCGGCAACTGGCTCAGGAGTCATCAAAAATGCCGGAGATATTCGAACGCTACCGGGTTCGCAGGGAAGATCGCGTCGCACTACTGATGCTGGACCAGATAGAGTTCCCGATTGTATTCTGGGGTAGCTTAAAAGCCGGCGTCGTACCGGTTGCTATAAATACCCTGCTTTCAACTGAAGTTTACGCAACCATCCTAAACGATTGCAAAGCACGGGTGCTGTTCGTATCTGCTGCACTGCTGCCCGTGATAGAAAGCCTGCTAGCCAATCATCCATGGATTGAAAAAGTATTCGTCAGTGGCGAGCAGACATCGAAATATATTTCGCTGCAGGCTGAGCTCGAATCTGCCACTCATGATTCACCACTGACATCAGTAAATGTATCAGGTGATGAATGTGCTTTCTGGTTGTATTCCTCCGGCTCCACAGGCCAGCCGAAAGGCGTCAGACATGTGCACAGCAGTCTACAGTTTACAGCCGAGACCTACGGCCAAAAAGTACTCGGTATAGAACAGAATGATATCGTCTATTCAGCCGCCAAATTCTTTTTTGCCTACGGCCTCGGTAATGCCATGACCTTTCCACTTTCGGTTGGTGCAACAACCGTATTACTTTCGGGCAGACCGACACCTGATTCGGTACTGGCACTGGTCAATGAATACCAACCTTCTATTTTCTGCGGAGTACCCACACTCTATGCTGCACTGCTTGCACACATAGAAGCAGGAAAATCCAGTTGCGATGCACCACTGCGTCGCTGCATTTCAGCGGGCGAAGCATTGCCGGAAGACATCGGCAAGCAGTGGAAAAAATTAACAGGCTGCGACATTCTGGATGGCGTTGGTTCAACAGAAATGCTGCATATATTTTTATCCAACCATGCAGATGATGTTGTTTACGGTACATCAGGAGTTGCAGTGCCAGGTTATGAACTGCGACTGGTGGATACAGACGGCAATGACGTTGGTGCCGGTGAAGTTGGAGAGCTATTGGTCAACGGTGCATCGGCAGCATCTGATTACTGGAACCAGCGCGAGAAGAGCCGCACAACATTTGAAGGCGTATGGACACGCACCGGTGACAAGTACGAGACAAGATCAGACGGCAGATACATCTACTGCGGCCGTACCGATGATATGTTCAAAGTTAGCGGTATTTGGGTATCACCATTTGAAGTGGAACAGGCTATCGTATCTCACCCGGCTGTGCTCGAAGCAGCAGTGGTGGCAGCGCGCGATGATCAGGATCTTGAAAAACCCAAAGCATTTGTGGTGTTAAAGCAGGAAGTTGACGCTGATAATTTTTCAGAGGAGTTGAAGGAACAGGTTAAAACCAAGATCGGTAAATGGAAGTACCCACGCTGGATAGAGATAGTATCGGAATTGCCTAAAACTGCCACTGGCAAAATTCAACGATTCAAGCTAAGAAGCTAGTTGTTCACTCGTGTCAGGTTTCGAATGGAATACAGAGCACCACAGCTCATACGCATTTGACGGTATAAAGCTGGAAACTGCCTGCTATGGACCCTCGCCAGCAGAGGCACCAACTATTATTCTGCTGCATGAGGGCTTAGGTTGCGTTGCACTATGGCGTACAATTCCGCAACAGCTTGCTACCAACACCGGCTGCGGAGTTTTTGCCTACTCACGCGCAGGCTACGGTGCATCAGACATAGTAACTCTGCCCCGGCCGCTTGACTACATGACCCGTGAGGCAGATGCACTTTCACGCATTCTCGACGTACTTAACATAAACAAAGCAGTTCTCTTTGGTCACAGCGATGGTGCCTCTATTGCCGCTATCTATGCAGGTTCAGCTCAGGATCACAGAGTGCGCGGTCTGGTTCTTCTGGCACCGCACTTTTTTGTCGAGCCCATTTCCATTAGCGCAATTGAGCAAACTAAAAACGAATACAATTCCGGCAATCTGAAGGAAAAGTTAAGCACGTATCATCAACACACTGACGTCGCATTCAACGGGTGGTGCGACGCATGGCTTGATAAAGATTTTCAGAACTGGAATATCGCAGACAATATTGACTACCTGAGAATACCGGTACTAGCCATACAAGGAGCAGATGATCCCTATGGAACACTGGCTCAAATAGAGGAACTTGAGGCGCGGAGCTATGCTCCGGTTGATAAAGTTATTCTTACCGATTGCAAACACTCACCACACCTTGAAAAACAACAGGCATCCTTGAGTGCTGTTCAGTCCTGGCTCACGCGCTTATGGCAGATGGAAGGTGTTTTTAATTTGCACAGGCGACAGACATGGTCTTCGCCAGACTCCATTCCTTTGCCGGGTTACAAACATAAACCTGGTAAAAACGCACGGCCGGTTGATGGCTTACTGGAGTCAATTGCTCATAGTGCGAGCGTGGTTACAAGTGACGCAAGCCACCAGTCAAACACCGCATGGCGCTATGGCATCCGTCTTTTTAATAGCGGTTTCTTCTGGGAGACCCATGAAGTGCTTGAGGCGGTATGGAACAATGCCCCGCCAAACAGCCGGGAAAAACATCTGGTGCAAGGGGTAATTCAAATAGCTAACGCGCAGTTAAAAGCCAGTTTGAAACAGCCAAAAGCCGCTGCCAGATTGCAGCAACTGGCAACAGAGTGCATTACCCGTGCGTACCCACCTGGCAACAACACGAAAGATAAATCAGGCAGCACCGACGACGGAAAACACAAGTTACTGGGGCTTGAATACAGGCAGGTACACGCAGCTGCAACACACTGCGACAAGATTGAAGGCAGGACCAAACTGCAATTGATCTCCTGAATTAAGCAATATATTGCATATTTAATAATAAAGCTTCCCTGAACAGCATAATAAACATGAATATTTGCGCAGTATTATGCTAATTTAGACCACATAATTAAAAACAGGTCTCGCAATGAACAGGGATACTCCCGCTTGATCCAGATAGATTTCCAAACAGACCCTTCAAAATACCGGCACTGGCAAGTGACCTATCAGGATTCAGTTGCCACACTGATAATGGATGTGGATGAACGGGGTGGCTTGTTTGACGGCTATGAGCTGAAATTAAACTCCTACGACCTCGGTGTGGATATCGAGCTAGCCGACATTGTGCAGCGCATGCGCTTTGAACACCCGGAAGTCGCAGCAATCGTGATGACATCAGGCAAAGACAATGTCTTCTGTGCTGGTGCCAACATAAAGATGCTTGGTGGCGCATCACATGCTCACAAAGTCAACTTCTGCAAGTTCACCAATGAAACCCGCAACAGCATGGAGGCTGCCGGCAACGAATCCGGCCAGCACTATCTGGCCGCAGTTCGCGGTGCGTGTGCCGGTGGAGGCTACGAGCTTGCTTTGGCGTGCGATGAGATCTACCTGGCAGACGACAGTTCCTCTGCAGTCTCACTTCCGGAAGTACCGCTGCTGGCAGTCCTTCCTGGTACGGGTGGCCTAACAAGAGTGACTGACAAACGCAAAGTCCGCCGCGACCGCGCCGATATATTTTGCTCTGTAGAAGAAGGCGTGAAAGGCAAGCGCGCTGAACAGTGGCGATTGGTTGATAAGGTTATTGCAAACAGCAAGTTCGATGACTACATCCAGGATCGATCACAACAAATCGCCAATGAGTCACTTTCCAACAACACAAATAAAAAAGACCCAACCGGCATAAAGCTTGGTCCGCTTGAAAAAAATATCAAAGAAGATGGCTCCATTGCCTACTCACAGGTAACAATCGAAATTGATCGAGCCAGGAATCACGCAACACTGATTATTAACGGGCCGGAAGGTAACATTCCAGAATCAGTGGAAGACTTACATGCGCTGGGCGACAAAGGCTGGGCACTCCAACTGGCAAGAGAACTCGACGATGCAATGCTCCACCTGCGTTTCAACGAACTTGAGCTCGGGGTTGTGCTGTTCAAAACATCTGGAAACCCGGAACAGGTAGCCGCCTACGAAAAACTACTGCTCGATAACCAAAGCAATGATTGGCTGTGCAGTGAAATTCTGCTGTATTGGACACGCGTGTTAAAACGGATCGATTTAACCTCCCGTTCACTGATCGCATTAGTTGAACACGGTTCGTGCTTCGCAGGGTTTCTTGCTGAAATCCTTTTTGCTGTTGACCGCTCCTACATGATGGAAGACGAGTTCGAGGACGACGACCGGCCGGAAGCAAAGCTGTTGCTGACTACTGCCAATTTTGGCCAGTACCTCATGTCCAACAACATCACCCGATTGCAAACACGTTTCTTAGGCGAACCTGAAAGCGTAGATAAAGCAAAACAGTCAATCAACAATTTGCTCGATGCTCGCACCGCTGATGAACTGGGATTAGTGACCTTTATCCACGATGACATTGACTGGTTCGATGAAATTCGTGTGTTTCTCGAAGAGCGCAGCAGTTTCTCTCCAGATGCCATGACAGGCATGGAGGCTAACCTGCGTTTCGCAGGCCCTGAAACGATGGAAACCAGAATTTTCGGACGTCTGACTGCATGGCAGAACTGGATCTTCCAGCGCCCTAACGCAGTGGGTGAAGACGGTGCATTGCAAAGATATGGATCAGGCAAACGCGCCAGTTTTGATAAAAAACGTGTTTAATAATATGGCGATCTATCGCTGTTACAACTTAGCTCAAGGACAAACCTGATGGCTCAATCTCTCGATGTAAGCTACGACACCCGCATACCTAACAATGTCGACCTTTCTAACGACAAGCGGGTTCTTAAAGCACTGGAAAAATGGCACCCGGGGTATATCGAGTGGTGGAGCAATTTAATTCCCAAAAAATTTCAGGACAGTCTGGTATACCTTCGCACTGCAGTCAGTGTTGACCCAAAAGGCTGGGCAAAATTCGACTATGTGAAAATGCCCGAGTATCGGTGGGGTATCTTACTCGCACCTGCGGTTGATGATCGCAAGGTGGCATGTGGCGAACACACGGGCGAGCCCGCCTGGCAGGAAGTACCGGGCGAATACCGCGCCATGCTGCGCAGGCTTATCGTAATACAGGGCGACACAGAACCCGCATCAATTGAACAACAGAAATTCCTCGGTCACACGGCACCGTCTTTATACGACCTGCGCAACCTCTTTCAAGTGAATGTTGAGGAAGGCAGACATTTGTGGGCCATGGTGTATTTGTTACACAAATACTTCGGGGCAGATGGTCGTGAAGAGGCCAACGATCTGCTGGTCAGATCGTCAGGCTCAGAAGAAGCTCCACGTATGCTTGGCGCATTTAACGAAGAGACTCCGGACTGGTTATCTTTCTTTATGTTTACCTACTTCACTGATCGCGACGGCAAGATGCAACTTGAAAGTCTGGCACAGTCAGGTTTTGACCCATTGTCACGCACTTGCAGGTTTATGATTACCGAAGAAGCGCACCATATGTTTGTTGGTGAATCCGGTGTGAGCAGAACGGTCCAGCGTACTTGTGAAGCAATGAAAGAAGCTGGAATTGATGACCCCCATGAAATAGAAAAAGTTCGCAGTCTCGGTGTTATAGACCTGCCAACTATCCAGAAAAAACTTAACCTGCACTATAGCTTGTCCCTTGATCTCTTTGGACAGGAAGTATCTACCAATGCAGCCAACGCCTTTAATTCGGGTATTAAAGGGCGATTCATGGAACACCGCATTGACGATGATCATCGACTGAATGACGCAACGTATCCGGTAGCTCGCTACACTGACGACGGAATACAGCTGGAAGATGTCCCTGCCCTGACGGCCATCAATATGCGATTACGCGATGACTACACGCGCGATGCATCCGGTGGTATCGGTCGCTGGAACAAAATAATTTCCAAGGCAGGCATTGAATTTGAACTGACACTACCGCACGAGGGGTTCCACCGACAAATCGGCGTGTTTGCTGGCAAGCCCATAAACCCGGAAGGTAAAATCATCACAACGGATGCGTACGAAAAAAATAAATTCGACTGGCTGCCAACCGTTGCAGATGGAGATTTCATACAGTCGCTAATGACCCCGGTCACAGAAGCCGGCCAATATGCAAGCTGGATAGCACCACCCAGGGTGGGTATTGATAATCAGCCCGGGGAATTTGAGTACGTCAAACTGCACATGGCCTGAGCATGTGATATGAGCACATTATTATCTTCAAAATCAGAGACCATTGATGGGTACACCACTAAAACAGCATTTGATTGATCCTGAAATTTGTATCAGGTGCTACACGTGCGAAAACACCTGTCCAATTGAAGCAATCACTCACGACGATAACAACGTCGTAGTGGATGCAGAAAAATGTAACCACTGTATGGATTGCATTCCCGTCTGTCCAACCGGATCCATTGATAACTGGCGGGTGGTCACTACGCCATTCACACTGGACGAACAACTGGAATGGGAAGAACTGCCGGAACAGGATGACATTGAAACAAAAGCCTCCGATACCAATATCGAGGCTATTGATGAGAGTGTCGCGGCGTTGCTCGCAGAAGCCCATGCAGGGGCCGGTGGTAAAGCGTGCGCACCTGGCTCCGCCAGTAAGCCCGTTATTAATCTCTATACCGCAGGCAAACCTGCCTGTGCCATTGTGCAAGGTAACTTCAAACTAACCAGTGACGGCGCAGATAGCGACGTGCGGCATATTATCCTCGATCTGGGATCACTTTCTTTTCCGGTGCTTGAAGGTCAGAGCATTGGTGTTATTGCCCCTGGTACTGATACCAATGGAAAACCACATTTACCCAGACTCTACTCGGTATCCAGCCCGCGCGATGGCGAAAGAGCAAACTACAACAATTTATCCCTGACGGTTAAGCGTGAAAGTGACGGTCTTTGCTCAAACTATTTGTGTGATCTTGAAAAAGGAACTGAAGTAACAATTACCGGCCCATTCGGTTCGACATTCCTGATGCCAAACGATACAAAAGCCAAAATACTGATGATTTGCACCGGTACCGGGTCTGCACCTTTCCGTGCTTTTACCATGCAGCGCGAGCGCAGCAACCCAAAACCCGAATCTCCAATGTTGTTATTTTTCGGTGCAAGAACACCCGAGTCTCTTCCATACTTCGGGCCGCTAAAAAAAGTACCGGATAACCTGCTGCAAAAACACCTGGTCTACAGCCGCGTGCCAGACAAACCCAAACGTTACGTGCAAGATGAGCTGCGCGATAACAGCGAAAAAATTGCACTATTCCTGAAAGATCCAGACACACATATATACGTCTGTGGATTAAAAGCCATGGAAGACGGTGTTGAAAGTGCTCTAACAGATATAGCAAAAGGCGCAGAACTGGAATGGTCAAAACATCGCGACACCATGCGTGAAGATGGTCGATATCACGTTGAAACTTACTAATGAATTCGACAGACAAAATTAAAACGCAAGATGGATTCACGCACGCAATCAAAGTACGCTGGGCTGACTGCGACCCAGCAAACATAGCGTATACAGGTACTCTGGCAAATTTTTCTCTGGAAGCAATAGACGCCTGGTGGGAAAAACACTCTGGCAGTGACTGGTATGAGTTGAACATCGACAGGAATATTGGACTGCCATTTGTTCATATGAGCATTGATTTCATTTACCCGGTTACTCCAAGACATCTGCTTGAGTGCGAGGTTAAGCTGATAAAACTCGGCACCAATTCTATTCGCTTCGCAGTTGAAGGTTTTCAAAATAGTACACTCTGCTTCACCGGTGAATTTGTTGAAGCACTAGTGGACGCAAAAGCTCACAAAAAAACACCTATGCCTGATGATTTACGTAAGATTTTAATCAGTTTACTAGACGGTGAAAGCGATGGGTGAACATTCACCTTCACAACAACCGGAACTTGATTCATTTATTAAGCTGGTGGGCAACCATGTACAAATGGCGCGCAAACAGCAAAAAATGTCACGACGGGTTCTGTCTGAGAAATCCGGCGTATCACAACGCACGATAGTATTGCTGGAATCCGGCGTTGGCAACATTTCTATTGCACTTCTTTTTAGACTCTCAAGCGCACTCGATCGATCCGTACAAAGTTTCATGGCGACGGACACGAAAAAGCAACATACAAAAGAGCATTCACAAGCCCTGGAGATTGCGAATCAATATCTCGGCACATCTGAGTTTAATCAGCAAAAAATAAAGGACATACTGAACGCTGAGACAAATCGCAGCGCCAGACAAAAAAGAATTTGTCTTATCGGACTGCGCGGGGCTGGAAAATCAACGCTGGGTGCAAGCCTGAGCTATAAAATCGGCGCTCGTTTCGTTGAGCTGAACGATGAAATTGAAGCCTTAAGCGGCATGTCAATTCAGGAACTGATGGATTTGTATGGTCAGGAAGGTTATCGAAAACTGGAACAGGAGGCACTTGTACAAATAACCGACCAACACGATGACATTATCATTGCTGCGGCGGGCGGTATCGTCAACGAAGAAAAAACCTACACTTACCTTCTAAAACACTTCCACACTGTCTGGCTCAAAGCAACACCCGAAGAACACATTAGCCGGGTAAGAGCACAGGGAGATGAAAGGCCCATGGCAGGTAATCCAGAGGCAATGAAGGTACTAAAAACAATCCTTACCAGCCGTGAAGTAAACTATCAAATGGCCGATTGCACCATAGATACCAGCGGGCAATCAGTTAAAAACAGTACCGACGAGCTGGTAAAAATTTCTCACCAGCTGCTAAGCAAACAAAAAGAAGCAATTCATTTTTAGCAAAGGCAGGGTGTGGGAGATAAATATCTATTGCCCGATTGTTGATCACCCTTAAAGCTCAGTGCCGTTATCCACCATCACTTACCATATTAAATGGCAGAGTAAGTGACAAAGAGTTCCCGGACTCGGCAGCGCCACCCACCAATGCAGCGTCAAAAAATAGCACATTGGCATCATTCACGAATACGAGAGCATCGTTAGATTCACCAATCAGGAAGCCAGAGTCTTCACCCGGTTCATCGAGCGTATTGCTACCCGCCAGGAGTACAAGGCTCAGGCGATTTGCAGCAAGGCCATCAGCAGTTGTTTCAGAACCCTGATCGGTATATGTTCCCGAAAGAGTTGTTGTGCTCGTGGTTGTGCCAGCCTCCTCCGTTCCCACCATCTGAGTAGTGCAGCCTTCATCCAAAAAGGTTGCTATGACATATTCCCACTCTGTCGCATCAAACTGAACGCGATGGATTGCGTAAATATCTCTATCCGAAATAGCACTAAAAGGCACGCAGCCTGTAACCCACTCACCGATAAACGCTGAAGTCCCGGCTGTTGTCGTTTCAGATACGACAGTCTCATCATCGCTATCGCAGGCCGCAACGGCAAATGCGAGCAATATGGCTGTGGAGAACCTGGCGAAACTTTTTAACATCAGACGATCCTTTACAATAGCGTTCGGTCAATAGTTTTGACGGCAGCTGGCTTGGAAACATAATAGTCAACCTAAATCCAACCGGTCGTCATCGTCTTAAATTGAGCCTTATATTGATGCTGTAGACCGGTGAAATATTCGTGATTTCGTCACAAATTGTTCAGTTCCGCAAAACACGCTTCCTCCAGAGCCATGTAAGCCGTCAGGTTTTTGTTTTCTTCATCGTCAAAAGTGACTTCGCAGTACTGCATTGAATGAATTCGATCAAGTCGGAAGTGACGAAAGTCATTGCGCTTCTCGCACCAGCTTGCCAGCAACCAGGCCGGGCTAAAGAAAAATAGCGCTAACGGTCTCACGGTGCGAGACGTAATTTTTTTGTCCTTATCGCCATATTCAATCTGTATTTTACGACGAACACGAATGCACTCACGTAAACCTGAAAAACTGATTGTCCATGGCAACGCATCCTGCGCCGGCATAGTCCAGGTTGTAATCTGTCGTAGTTGTCCCTGAAGCTCTGCGGGTAACACGGCCTGAATCTTTTCAAATGCGTTATCGGCTTTAGCCGCAAAGCTCTCATCAGTCCACTGGCGAACCATACTGATACCCAACCCTATTGCCTCCAGCTCATCGGGATCAAAGGTTATCGGTGGCAGGTAATATTTTTTGTCAATTACATAGCCGACTCCTGCCTCTCCTCTGATGGGTACTCCCGAATCCATCAAATCCTGAATGTCCCGATAAACAGTACGTGTAGAGAGATCAAACTCATCTGCAATACGCCGGGCAGTAACCGCCCGACGTCTGCGTCTGAGAAAATGAACCAGTTTTATAAGTCTGTCAGCTCGCCGCATATCGTACCTCCATTCTTCCTGAATAATAGCCTAACGCATACCTACTGACACCATGCTGTCAGTAGCAGGTTGTTAGGATGGATTCTCCCATCTGAAAGGCAGCATTAATAATGAATCGTACACCAGTAAATCCATGGTTATGGTCGCAGAAACTCGGCTACCATCAGGCAGAAATTATTGAAGGCACCAGGCGACAGCTGATTTGTGCCGGGCAAACTGCGGTTGACGCAGACGGCAATCCACAACATGCCGATGACATGCGTAGTCAGATTGCACTCGCTTTGGAAAACCTCGAAGCCGTGCTCAGTGGCGCAGACATGGGTCTGGCCAATGTTATTCGAATGAATATCTACACCACCGATGTGGATGAAGCGATGAAGCACTTTGATATATTTGGCGCTAAATTCGGACCAGTCGAAACCGCTCCTCCAATGACACTTCTCGGGGTCACTCGACTCGCTATGCCAACGCTGTTATTCGAGATCGAGGCCACCGCTGCAGATTAACATGCATACATGACGGTTATGTGTGATTGTTGCATCGGCAACTCAGGTGTTGTTGGCAACTAAGTATGCTAGCTTACACGCTCCCCACTCAGGACTATCAAAGTGAAACACAACTCCTTTATTAGCTCAGCAGTCACCGCGACTTTGCTCTCTTTACTCATTGGCTGCGGCAGCAGCGATGATGACAGCGATGCCAGCAACACTGTTACAGGAACAGATGGCGCAGACACCTTAATAGACTGTGGTACTGCCGAAGCCTCAAACCTGTCGGAGACCGATGCGGGCGATTTGTCGGATGACATTGGCGCGCCTACTCCTTTCGTTGTTGGACCAGGAGTCAGCACACTGACAGCCAATACAGTAAGCGGTGACCTTGACTATGCCACCTTTACCGTCGGACCGTGTGACACACTTTCTCAATTAACCGTCGAAAATTACACTTCCGACGACGGTGATGCCGTTGCATTTGTGGCTCTGCAAAGTGGCAATGTCTTCACTGTTCCCTTTGAGGGAGGAACGACCGATGTCACCGCGCTGCTGGGTTACAGCCACTTTGGCCTCGCAGACATTGGGCAAGACATCCTGCCTCGCATCGGTGAGGGCGCAGGATCAATCGGTTTTACATCACCACTACCTGCTGGCGACTACACTATCTGGATTAATCAGACTGGTTCCGAATCACAGGGTGTTCTAAATTTTCAGGTCGACCGCGTAATTGAACCATAACAGCCGATCTTCACTCCGGTATTCCCTATGAATCCTCGCTATTGATTCATCGCCAATGATTCACCAATAGCTACCGAAGTACGATAGTGCTGTAACCAAAACCGAACTCGTCACGAGTTCGGTTTTTTTTAAATATGCAATTCGAACAAGTTGCTCGAAATTCAAATTCGGCCATCAAACCTTTTCTACCGCCACCGACTTTGAATTCGCTTTAACGCTTCGGCGCCCGGGTTCAGTTGGTCATAAGGAATTTCAGACATCGCCCGTTCGCTGCTGCCAAGTGTGGAGTGCATATCGTCGCTGCTCTCTTCCACGTAGAGCAAACCAGTTACAACCGCACCCTCTGAACGATGTTTTTCAATATAGGATATAGCGGCAATCCGATCGGTGGGATCATAGGTATCGTCGACCCGTCTAAGCCCGATACGACTACCATCGTGCATTGTCACCTGCCGGTATTCACCGGGCTCAACACGGGTGATGATTTCGTCCTGCTGCGCCACATAGTCAGCATAAACAGTTTCCCGCATGTGCTCCCGTGTATGGGCGTAGCTTTTTGTTGAACCTTCGTGATCATTAAACGTAACGCAGGGTGAAATAATATCCAGCAGCGCAAATCCACTGTGGCTAATTGCCGCTTTGATCAAAGGCACCAAATGCTCTTTGTCACCTGAAAAACTTCGACCCACAAAGGTGCAGCCCAGGGATATAGCTAACAAAGCAGGGTCGATAGGCGAGTAATTATTGGCATCACCTTTTTTCGCCGTGCTGCCTTTATCGGCGCTGGCAGAAAACTGTCCTTTAGTCAGTCCGTAGACGCCGTTGTTTTCCAACATATACAACATATTTACGTTGCGTCTGATTGCGTGTGCAAACTGGCCAAGACCAATTGATAGAGAATCACCATCGCCAGACACACCTATATAATTTAACCCACGGTTTGCAGCATTGGCACCGGTTGCAATTGACGGCATGCGACCATGCACCGAGTTAAAGCCATGCGCACCACCCAGAAAATAGGTAGGCGTTTTACTGGAACATCCAATTCCGGATACCTTGGCAACCCGATGAGGTTCTACAGAAAGTTCAAAGTAGGCCTGCATAATTGCAGAAGATACAGAGTCGTGGCCACAACCTGCGCAGAGCGTTGACATACTGCCCTCATAGTCACGCAGTGTTAAACCAATTTCGTTTTTCGGCAGATCGGGGTGAGTGATACCCGGTTTTTTTATAAAGCTCATGAGGCCTCCGCCGCGCCTTCGAGTTGCAGCTCGGTGTTGATAGCGTCAACTATGAAATCACTGCTGACCGGCATGCCATCATAAGACAGCAGCGGTACCAGTCTGGCAGGGTCAAGCTCCAGCTCATTGACGAGCAACTGTCGTAACTGGGCATCGCGGTTTTGCTCTATTACAAATACACGATCATACTTTTCTATAAATTCTTTTACCGCAGCATCAAAAGGAAATGCTTTTAAGCGCATATAGTCAAAGGAAACCTTTTGCCTACCGAGCCTGTCACGGGCCTCTACAATAGCGCCATGACAACTGCCAATTGACAATACAGCCCAGTCTTTCTGCGCACCAATGTCTGCACCCGTCTCTGTAACAGGTGAAGGTACTAATGTGGCAGCGGTATCTGACTTGCGCCGCAATCGATCGAGCACTTCTTTATATTCATCTGACTTCTCGGTATAGCCGCCATACTGATTGTGTCCCGAGCCACGCACAAAATAAGCACCAGTGGCATCGACACCGGGTAGCGTGCGCCAAGGTATAGCATCTCCATCGACATCGAGGTACCGGTAAAACTTATCCATATCCCGCAACGCATCCGCATCGTAGACTTTGCCGCGATCAGGTTGGTAGCGTTCGTCCCACTGAATCTCCGGAATCATCCAGTCGTTCATACCTATATCAAGATCAGACAATACAATAACCGGTGTTTGCAATCTTTCTGCAAGATCAAACGCATTCAATGCCATTTCAAAGCACTCTGAGGGATCAGCTGGAAACAGCAACACATGTCGGGTATCGCCATGCGATGCATAGGCGGCAGATGCAATGTCGCATTGTTGCGTACGGGTCGGCATACCGGTAGACGGACCAACACGCTGCACATCAAAGATAACCGCAGGTATCTCTGCGTAATAGGCAAGGCCTAAAAACTCACTCATTAACGAAATACCCGGTCCACTGGTTGACGTAAACGCTCTGGCACCGTTCCAGTTGGCACCCAACACCATGCCGATGGCTGCAAGTTCGTCTTCTGCCTGAATAACACAATAGTTATTCGCTTTTTTGCCGGATGCATCTTCCTCAACTCGCAGTTGCTTGCAGAAAATACTGTAAGCGTCTATCAGAGAGGTGGACGGAGTTATTGGGTACCAGCTAACGACAGTGGCACCCGCATAGACCGATCCGAGGCCTGCGGTAGTATTGCCATCTACCATCACATAGCCGTCGGTTTTATCCATCCGCTCAAGGCGCATATCCAACGGACAGTTAAAATTCTCATGTGCGTAGTCATAGCCCATACGAATAGCCTGCATATTGGCATCCATTAAGTGCGGCTTGGCTGAAAACGTTTCTTTCAACAGGTCTTCAACCACCTGCATTTCTATATCGAGCAACGCGACCAATGCGCCGACATAGGCGACATTTTTCATCAGTACCTTGGCACGCGCCGATTCAAAGGCTTCATTGCACATGCCCGATAACGGTATACCCAGCACGGTAACATCATCGCGTTCGAGTAAGTCTTTGCGGGGCCAGGTGGAGTCGTATAACAAGACACCGCCCGGTCTCAACTCAGCCAGATCTGCCGCATAAGTCTCGGCATTCATTGCAACCATAATATCGGTTGTACCGGTTCGACAGGTATAGCCGTCTTTGGTTACCCGAATCTCGTACCAGGTAGGCAACCCCTGAATATTCGATGGAAAGAAGTTTTTACCAACTACCGGAATACCCATCCGGAAGATGGACTTCATTAGAAGTCCGTTTGAGCTGGCTGAGCCTGTACCATTGACATTGGCGAGCTTTATAACAAAATCATTTATCCGGTCTTTAACTGACATCGGCCTTCTTTAACTCTGATTTGTTGTTGTGTTTATCGGTGGTGCAAGGTCGTCAGTTGCATACGGAATGCGTAGTTGCGATTTACGCATATCCCAGGCACCCGTAGGACAGCGCTCGGCACACAATCCACAATGAATGCACAGGTTCTCATCCTTTACCATCACCTTACCCGTCTGTGGTAATGCATCTGAAACGTAGAGCACCTGTTCCCTGTTTTCAGCTGGCGCGCGCAATTTGGCGCGAAGTTCATCTTCCTCGGCATTATCTGTAATAGTCAGGCAATAAACCGGACAGACATCCATACAGGCATCGCACTCAATGCAGTCCTTTTCACTAAACACGGTTTGCACATCGCAGTTTAAGCAACGTTCCACTTCACGTGCCGTTTGTTCAGGGTCAAAGCCCAGCTCTACCTCGATGCGAATATTCTTAAAACGCTCTGTCAGTTCCACATGGCGCATCTGGCGTCTTTCGGAGTTGTCAAAATCATTGGAGTAGCTCCACTCATGGATACCCATTTTGGTAGATAACAAATTCATACCACGCGGCGGACGGTCAGTTATGTCTTCGCCACTACAATACTTATGGATAGATATCGCAGACCTGTGCCCGTGTTCTACCGCCCAAATTATATTCTTGGGCCCGAATGCAGAGTCACCACCAAAAAACACACCGGGTAGTTCTACCCCGTGAGTTTTTTCATCTACGTCGGGTGCATCCCACTTATTAAACGCAAGTCCAATATCGCGCTCTATCCACGGAAATGCGTTGTCCTGACCAATCGCAAGAATGACGTCATCACAGGGGAGGAATACTTCTTCTATGATCTTTCCTTTGGACAGCTCGCCATCTTCACTGATGTCGTAATGAAGTTTGTCAAAGGTCATGCCTTTAAGCACACCCTCTTCTACAACAAATGTTTTTGGTGAGTGATTGATCAATATATTTACGTCTTCCTCTTCTGCATCGTCAAGCTCCCAGGCACTGGCTTTAAACCAGCCTCTGGGCTTACGCGCAATCACAGAGACGTTCTTACCACCGAGCCTGAGTGAAGACCGGCAACAATCCATCGCGGTGTTACCGACGCCAATTATCAGGACGTTCTCACCAATTTTATCGGTATGGTCAAACGCCACAGACTCGA
>CAZYRP010000023.1:0-39470 GCA_964649465.1 uncultured Granulosicoccaceae bacterium
ACTTTGGTGCCTTCAAGGCGCACCACCAGCGGCACACTTAAACCTACATCCTGCACTGCCTGAACAACGCCCTCTGCAATAACATCGCAGCGCATAATTCCGCCAAAAATATTCACCAGTATTCCTTTAACATTCGGATCAGAGGTAATAATTTTAAATGCAGCTGTGACTTTCTCAGTGGTTGCACCACCGCCAACATCCAGAAAGTTAGCCGGCTCGGCACCATAGAGCTTGATGATATCCATAGTCGCCATCGCCAGGCCGGCACCATTCACCATGCAGCCGATATCACCGTCAAGCGCAATGTAGGCAAGATCGTGTTTCGATGCTTCAATTTCTTTTTCGTCTTCTTCTGTTTCATCACGCAACTCTGCAATATCTGCATGGCGAAACATAGCATTGCCATCGAACGATACTTTGGCATCCAGCACCCGCAAATGACCATCTTTGAGCACCACCAGCGGATTAACCTCAAGCAGACTCATATCACTTTCTACAAATGCGTTGTACAACGTTGGAAACAGGGTCTTGCCATCTTCTGCCGCAACACCCGTCAGTTCAAACGCCGCATTAAGTTTGGCAACATCGGCATCAGTGATTCCTTCCAATGAATCTATCGCTACCGTGTGAATTTTCTCTGGTGTGTCATGCGCTACCGCCTCAATGTCCATTCCGCCCTCAGTGGATGCCACAAAGGAGAACTTACTGGTTTCACGATCAACCAGTATCGACAGGTACAGTTCAGTTTCGATATCTGCACCGTCTTCAATGTAAAGTCGGTTAACCTGTTTTCCAGCTGGCCCTGTTTGCGCCGTGACCAGTGTATTACCAAACATCTCATGTGCATTGGCTTTGGCCTCTTCAGCTGAAAAGCTCACTCTGACACCGCCCTTGGCATCTGCCGCAAGCTCTTTAAACTTACCTTTGCCGCGTCCACCTGCATGGATCTGGCTTTTAACAACATATACCGGGCCTGGCATACTGTCGATTGCGGAGTCTATGTCAGAGGCGGCGAGCACAGGCTCACCCTTCGAGACGGGGATACCAAATCCGGCCAATAATTTTTTCGCCTGGTACTCATGTATGTTCATGTGAGGAAGAATCTCCAGTTATAAATTCTGATTCTCTGCAGGTAACACTCACCACTTTAGGTTTAAAGCGTTGGTGAACCTGAGCTAAAACTACCGATTTCTGTTCGGGATGTGTAAAGCTCGGCCATCAGCAGCAAGAGCCGCTTCATGAATAGCTTCAGACAAAGTCGGGTGCGCAAATACAGTGCGGGCAATGTCTTCAATAGTGCCCTCAAACTCCAGTGTTAACACACCATGGCCAATAAGCTCAGAGCTGTGAGCACCGACAATGTGCATTCCGAGCACAGCATCGGTATCTGCATCAGCAAGTATCTTGACGGTACCGCTGGTATCCTGCATTGCCTTTGCACGTCCACTGGCCATAAACGGAAATACGCCTTTTTTGTAGTTAACGCCTTCTTCTTTTAACTGCTCTTCGGTTTTACCAACCCATGAGATTTCCGGATGTGTATAAATTACAGAGGGAATCGCATCGTAGTTAAGATGACAATGATGACCTGCAATGCGTTCGGCAACCGCAACACCTTCTTCAGAGCCTTTGTGCGCCAGCATGGGTCCTCGCACCAAATCACCAATTGCCCAGACACCCGGCAGGTTGGTCTCGCACGCACCATTAACATGCACCAGACCGCGTTCATCAATCAAAAGATCGGTTTCTGGTAGCGTCAGCTGGCTAATATTAGAACGTCGGCCGACAGCAACAATTACCCGATCTACCTCAAGACGCTGCTCGCCATCTTTATCTGTGTAGGCAATATCAACCTTGTTGCCATTGACCGTAGATGACATAACACGGGCACCCAACTTGATATCAAGCCCTTGTTTGGTGAACTGTTTTAGCGATTCACGTGCAATCTGATCATCAACCATAGGCAGAAACGCTTCCTGAGCTTCAAGAACCACTACCTCGGCACCAAGCCTGCGCCAGACACTGCCAAGCTCAAGCCCGATGACGCCGGCACCGATAACACAAAGCTTCTCAGGTACCGATTCCCAGTCGAGCGCACCGGACGAATCGACAATAATTTCCCCTTGCAACGGTGCCGATGAAATTTCTATGGAATTCGATCCGGTTGCAAGCACTACATGCTCTGCCGCATAAGTGCTCTTGCCGTTGTTGAAATCAGTTACTTCAACCTGCTTTTCAGGCAACAGTGCACCCGTGCCTTGTATCCACGTGACTTTGTTGGCCTTGAACAGACCTTCAATGCCACCCGTAAGCTCCTGCACAATTTTATCTTTGGTAGCAATCATCTTCGGTACATCGGCAGTTACCGAGGATGCAAGAATGCCGTGATCTTCAAAGTGATGTCGGGCATCATAATAACGCTGACTACTTTCAAGCAGTGCCTTTGAAGGAATACAACCGACATTCAAACAGGTGCCTCCAAGCGCCGGCTTACCTTGCTTGTTTATCCATTGTTCAACACAAGCGGTATTAAGGCCAAGCTGTGCGCAACGAATCGCCGCAACATAACCTGCAGGCCCTCCGCCGATAACAATGACATCGTACTTGTCAGACATCCACTACTCCGATATGCAAGTGAAATACTTGCTAAAGTGAGAATTTTGCGCAGCAGAATTCGCTGCGATTAATAGGCTCGACCTTGTAATTTACACAAGGAAATTTACACAAGGCAAATCACACCAGACAAACTACGATGGGCAATCTGTCGAACACGCAGAGCCTGTGTTACCGCGAACCGGGTATTATACAGACGCGATTTAATTGATCGGCTAAATATCCAGAAGTATTTTAGCTGGCTCTTCGACCAGTTCTTTAATTGTCTTGAGAAATCCAACTGCACCCTGGCCATCAACGATACGGTGATCGTATGACAGGGCGATGTACATCATAGGCTTGATTACAACTTCACCGTTGCGTGCAACCGGGCGCTCCTGAATTGTATGCATGCCAAGTATCGCACTCTGAGGCGGATTCAGGATAGGTGTCGACATCAGTGAACCAAACACTCCACCGTTAGTGATGGTGAAAGTGCCGCCAGTCAGATCTTCAATGCCTAGCTTACCGTCTTTGGCACGACCCGCATACTCACCGATCTGTCCTTCAATTTCTGCCAGAGACAGAAGTTCGGTGTCACGCAGAATCGGTACCACCAGACCACGATCAGAAGAAACAGCTATGCCTATATCGCAATAGCCGTGGTAGACAACATCATCACCATCAAGTGACGCGTTGATGTCGGGATATCGCTTCAACGCCTCACTGGCAGCTTTAACAAATATAGACATAAAGCCAAGCCGCACACCATGTGCTTTTTCAAATTGATCTTTGTACTCAGCGCGTAAGTCTTTTATAGGCTGCATGTCCACTTCATTGAAAGTGGTCAGCATGGCTGTAGTTTGCGTTGCATGCAGCAACCGCTCTGCAATTCGAGCACGCAGGCGCGACATTGGCACACGCCGCTCTTCACGATCACCGGACATTACACCCACCGGTGTAGAAGCCGGAGCAGATGCTGAAGCGGCTATTCCTGATGCAGCACTGGTTGCAGCACCGGCCGCAGCGCCGCCGCCAGCACTTGCAACATGTGCCTCAACATCTGCTTTACTGATCCGTCCACCCTTACCGCTACCTGCAACATCACTACGATCAACGCCATGCTCGGCCATCGTATTTCTGGCCGAAGGACCAGCTGGTCCACCAGTCGATGCTTCAGATGCCGCGGCCGGGGCAGATGCCGCCGGAGCCGCAGGTGCATCAGCTACCGCACCGGCTTCCATGGTGCCCAGTATTTCCTGTGCTAAAACCGTAGCTCCCTCATCCGCAACAATCGTTAAAAGCACTCCGTCTGCGGGTGCCGGCACTTCGAGTACTACCTTGTCGGTTTCAACCTCAACCAGGACTTCATCTCTTTTAACTGCGTCACCGGGCTTTTTCTGCCACGCCAGAATGGTCGCGTCAGCAACTGACTCGGGTAATACGGGAACCTTGATTTCAGTACTCATTGGATTCTATGAAACCTTGCTTGTCTCGATGGACTAATAGTTAATATGTGGGTTAATGGTCAGTTTTCAGTTGATGTTCAACGGAGTGTTGAGAGTTTTCCTGCAGCGCCAGCGCTTCCAGTATCAGCGTATTTTGCTCTTTGATATGCTGATTGGCATAACCAACCGCTGGTGATGCTGAAGGTGGACGACCGGCAAACTCGAGCTCCTGACCTTTAGCCAGAACCCTCTCTACACGGTGTCTTGTCGCACGCCACGCACCTTGATTGCGCGATTCTTCCTGACACCACACAACTTTGTTTGCATTAGGATAAGTGGCAATGATCTCTCTCATTTCCTCGTAAGGGAATGGGTAAAGTTGTTCAATACGTACTATCGCAATATTGGTAAGCTTTTCTTCGCGGCGCTTTTCTAATAAATCGTAGTAGACCTTGCCAGAACAAAATACGAGTCTGGTAACTGCACTGGAATCAATCGGATCAATCTCTTTTAATACCGGCTCGAACTTGCCATCAGCCAGTTCTTCAAGAGTCGAGACTGCCAGCCTGTGGCGCAACAAACTCTTCGGTGTCATCACGATTAGCGGGCGCCTCATCGGTCTTACCATCTGGCGGCGTATCATGTGATATGCCTGCGCCGGTGTACTCGGCACTAACACTTGCATGTTGTCCTCTGCACATAACTGCAGAAAACGCTCAAGACGTGCGGATGAATGTTCTGGTCCCTGCCCCTCGTAACCGTGCGGTAAGAACAAACTCAAACCACACAAACGACCCCATTTAGTCTCTCCGGAACTTATAAACTGATCGATAACCACTTGTGCGCCATTGGCAAAGTCACCGAACTGTGCCTCCCAGATCACCATGGTAGTTGGGTCTGCTGTGGCATACCCGTATTCAAACGCGAGTACCGCTTCTTCAGACAATACAGAATCAATTACCAGGAAATTTGCCTGATCTTCAGATAAATTCCTCAACGGCACATAGGCACCCGGAACACTTTGATTGTGCAATACCGCATGGCGATGGAAGAACGTTCCACGACCGCAATCCTGACCAGATAATCGCACTGGAAAACCATCGTTTATCAGCGTTGCATAGGCAAGATTCTCTGCATAGCCCCAATCAATAGGCAGCGCACCAGCGGTCATTTTGCGCCGGTCTTCAACAATCTTTTTCACCCGTGACTGCAATACCAGCCCGTCAGGAAGTGTAGTCAGTTTGGTGGCGAGATTTTGCAGAGTCTCCACTGGCAGGCTGCTGTCATAAGGCGAGCGCCAGTCAGCTTTCATATATTGCTGCCAGGCGATATCCTGCGCGAGATCGACATCGGTATCAATCTCCACATCAGGTGCCACAGTAATTCCTGCGTCAAGCTTGTCGCGATAGTCCTGCACCAGCTGATCCGGCAGGCCGGCTTCAGCCATGCCTGCTTTTACCAGTTTCTCAGCATAGATTTGCCGCGTGGTCGGCAACGCTTTTATTGTTTTGTACATGTGCGGCTGTGTTGCCGACGGTTCATCTGCCTCGTTGTGACCGTGACGACGATAACAGACAAGATCAATGACAACGTCTTTTTGAAATTCGTTTCTGAAGTCGAGTGCTAACTGGCTCACAAACAACACAGCTTCCGGATCATCTCCATTTACATGGAAGATGGGTGCATTGATCATTTTAGCGACATCAGTTGCATACAAAGTGGAACGTGCATCATCCAGATTACTGGTGGTAAAACCGATCTGGTTGTTTACCACAATGTGTATCGTGCCTTTAGTAGAGAAGCCACGCGAGTCAGCCATGTTAAATGTTTCCATGACTACACCCTGACCTGCAAAAGCCGCATCACCGTGAATCGCAATTGGCAATACAAGCTGGCCGTCACCGTCCGCATGGCGATCCTGTCTTGAACGCACAGAACCCTCAACCACCGGAGATACAATTTCAAGGTGTGAGGGATTGAAAGCCAGCGTCAGGTGCATGTACTGATTGCCACTGATTTTTATATCTGATGAGAAACCCTGATGGTACTTAACATCACCAGACGACAAATGTTCCTGATGCTTGCCTTCAAATTCCGAAAACAAGTCAGCCGGGTTTTTACCCAGAATATTGACCAGCACATTCAAGCGCCCGCGGTGTGCCATACCAACAACCATTTCTTTGCAGCCTGCAGCGCCAGCACGCTGCACCAGCGCGCTCATAATCACAATCAGGCTTTCACCACCTTCAAGAGAAAATCTTTTCTGGCCGACATAGCGCGAGTGAAGATAGCGCTCCATGCCTTCTGCAGCTGTCAGTCGCTCAAGAATCCACTGCTGTGATTCGAGGCTAAGATCCGGCTTTGACCAGTAACTCTCTATGCGCTGCTGTAACCACTGCTTTTGGGTTGTGTGATTGATATACATGTACTCATAACCAATCGATCCACAATAAATTTTTTCAAGGTGCGCGATGATTTCGCTAAGCTTGGCAGTGTTAATGCCATGCAATGAGGGTGTCTGAAACTCGGTCTGCAGATCAACATTGGATAATCCGCATTCGTGCAGTTGCACCTCGCGAATCTCAAGCTTATTCATCTGCTTCAACGGATCGATATCTGCCAGCTGATGGCCGCGAGTTCGATAAGCATCGATCAACCCACCTACCTGAATCTGCTTTCGACCGTGCTCGGCTGATCCGTCGCCTACCGGTCCGGTGCGGGCAGCAGAACGGCGGGCAGTGTTGTAGAAGTGGTTGCGAACTTCAGAATGCGGAATGTCGTGAGCCTGCCCGCCAACCATCGGCAGTTGCTCAAAATATTCGCGCCAGGCTTCAGAGACAGTATTGGGGTCACGCAGATAATTTTCGTACTGGGTTTCCAGATACACAATGTTGCCACCATCCAGCATGGAGGTGCTTTGCAACATTTTCATGTCGGACATTATTTTTATACCGGAACAATTGGGTTGGAGAACAGAGGATAGATGAAGCGCATTGAAACGCCAGTTACCCGAGCACCATATACTACCGAAATTTCGCCTGTTTTTCGAGTTACGCGCTGACCTACCATCGGTGTTTGTCCCACTGTTCCGGGTTTGCCCAGTTTTTGGAATTTAACCAATCCGGTGCAGGTTTATAGCTGCGGATATCAAATGCAAAAATCTGCAGCCCGGCATCATCCGGCGGTTCGGCCGGCAACCCATCCGCCTCTGAGAAACCTACTTCAGAGAAACCCAGTTGCGAGAAACCAAGGGCTAAACTATCAGCAAGCAACCAATGCTTGAGGCCATTTATATGAATAACCCGGTCAGCATGCAGATCCCGGACCCTGGCAAGTAAATTAATAAGAGACGGTTTGTCGAGCTCAGGCTCCAGCAAACAAACCATAGGCCAGCGCCGATCACCCAGAACACCCATATCCGCTGCTACAACATCGGTGGCGAAACATTCAATTTGCACGTCCAGCGACGGCTTTATCGCATGAAGATACTCCAGCAGAGGCTCTGGCTGATCAGCCAAAAAAAGCATTTCCCGGGTACCTTTCTGGTCTGCAAACCATTGTGTCAGCAGCTTAAAGCGCTCCACGATATTGTCATCCATCGTGCTTATTGGTTAGTTTACTTATGTGTTTTCTGATACTGATCTTTCTGTGCCTGTGTGGCCTCTGTCTGATGCTGATCTTTCCAATCGGCGTAAGGCATGCCGTAGACAATCTCTCGTGCGGCATCGAGGTCAAGATCGATATCCCGCTCAGACGCCTCCGCTGAGTACCATTTGGACAAACAGTTGCGGCAAAAACCAGCAAGGTTCATCAGATCAATGTTCTGTACATCATTTCGCTCTCGCAGATGCTGAACAAGCCTTCGAAATGCGGCAGCCTCAAGCTCTGTCCGGGTAGCGTCGTCCAATTTCTTCTCCTTGGATTCAAATGGGGTCTGGCGGAATTACATTCGAAGTCTCAGGTACCTTGTAGGGTACATAGAGTCTTATCGGTAAAAGTTTTACCACAAAAATAACCGCCATCGGATCAGTCAGGTATGATCGGCCGACTATTATAACCGTCTAAGCTACTACAATCTGCAGCAGGGATGGTTAGCCATTTCCGGTCAATACTACGTACGGCAATGCCACTTACCGATAATGATAGGCACAGTGAGCGATTCAGTGATCACAAATAGATAACGATACTCGTTAAGTCATGGAAATTATTTTTATTTTTTTGCTTTTGGCGGTTGTCGCATTTTGGTGGCTCAGCACGACCAGCCGGGAAACCGCTATCCGCTTCGCACGCGAAGCATGCAAACGCTGCAGTGTGCAATTGCTTGACGAAACGGTTTCTTTGAGCAAAATCCGCCTGCAAAGATCTGATCGCGGACACATGAGCATCGCACGTTGGTATACTTTTGAATTCAGCACCTCAGGCACCAATCGACGTTCCGGGCTCGTCAGTTTGTTAGGCAACAAGTTGCTCGACATGCACCTCGAGGTAGACGTCGATGAGTTGTCGAACTAACAGGCTCCAAAGGAATATTTTATCAATTCAACCCGTTATGGCGGCGGCGCTGACTTAATCAAAGATTCCTTACCTAAATTCTCAAACGATTTTTTTTAAAACAAACCTTACCTGGAGAGCATTAAATGAGTTTATGCCCCTGTAGTTCCGGAGACGAGTTTTCAGATTGCTGTGCTCCATACCTAAAAGGTAAAAAGAAACCGGAAACTGCAGAAGCTCTGCTGCGTTCAAGATACACAGCACATACATTTGCAAACATCGACTACATACAAAAAACCCACCACCCCGGGCATCGAGCTGAAATAGATATTGCCAGCACCAAAGACTGGGCCGAAAACTCTGAATGGCTAAGTCTTGAAATTAGAAAGACCGAACGCGGCAAAGCAGGGGATAACGATGGCACTGTCGAGTTTATTGCCAAATTCAATGACAGCGATGGCAACCTGGTCAATCACCACGAAGTCAGCCTATTTAAAAAACATCAGGATGACTGGTATTTCGTTGATGCTGAAGCACCAAAAGTCGAACAGATACGACGCGACTCACCAAAGATAGGGCGCAATGATCCGTGCCCATGCGACAGTGGTAAAAAGTTCAAAAAATGCTGTGGTGCTGCAGCATAAAAGTGGCACCGTTGTTTAAACCAGACTTGATTTATACCAGCCCCGGGTAGCCAATAACGCTACCCGGGTCCTGCACGTCGGTATCTATTCCACCGGGCTAAGCGGATGTTGCGTCACCTATAAACTCAAGCACAGTACTGGCAAACACATCGTTACTGTCTCCGGCAACCATATGAGCGGCGTTGGCAATGTCCTGAAACTGAGCATGAGGTACTAACTCAAGAAATTCTTCTACCGCGTCACTGCTGACAATCTCACTCTGCTGGCCACGTACCAGCAATACGGGTAACTCAAGCCTTGATGCAGCACTACGCTGGCGTTGATAAAATTCTTCATCAATTGTGCCGACATGCTGCATCAGACGGGGATCCCAATGCCAGTAGTAGCGTCCATCATCTGCAAGCCTCAGGTTTTTCTTTAAGCCTTCAGAACTGGCTTGCCGCGACGCATGCCGCGACTTACCGGCAGCATCACTTTGCAACTCTCGACGCCGCGGCGACTGGAACGATGCAACCGCACTCGCCGCATCGGCAAGCGAGGCAAAGCCTGCTTGATAACGACTCATAAATTCAATAATTCTGGCAACACCTGTGTTGTCGATACGGGGCGTTATATCGACCAATACCAGCGAATGATAAAGTTGCTGTGTAGCTTCCCCTTCGGCCAGCATGCCGCAAATACCACCCAGAGATGCACCCACAAGCACTGGTTTTTGATAATGCCCCGCAGCCAGGTGCGCGGTTAGCGCTTCAAGGTCGGAGATCAAAGTATCAACCGAGTAATCTCCGTCCTGCGCCCAGTCACTGTCGCCATGACCGCGTGTATCCACCGCTATTGCCCGCCATCCGGCTCTGGCAAGACGCATACCTGCATTGCGCCAGGAGTGTCTTGTCTGACCTGCACCGTGCATCAGTACAACAACCGGATCACCCTTCTCTCCAAACGACGTCGCAGCCAGTTGAACACCGTTTGCTACAGGAATATAAAGTGAATCGGGTAGGCTCATGCAATCTTGTAAGAAAGAACGGAACGAAGTCTGGAACCCGGAAGTCTATAATAAAGTATGCTTATCTACACCCTGTACCCGGCTAAACAAGCAGCCGGTTGCACTGATACCGACTCAGTTGATGCACGGAAGCAATATTAGAGAAGATCCAAACAATCCACCCAATCGATAAAAATCGTTGGAACACAAGCCACAATCAGGTACAAAAAAATGACGGCAAAGCCCTGGCTAAGTAGCTACCCGGAAGGTGTACCGGAGTTCGCTGACATTGACGCATATGACAGCGTTGTCGACTTATTCGAAGAGAGTGCTGAAAAGTTTCGCGACAAAACAGCCTTTATCAGTATGGGGGCATCAATTACCTTTGGTGAGCTGGACGATTATTCCAAAGCTTTTGCAGCGTGGTTACAGGCAAGCGGTAAGTTTGAAAAAGGTGACCGTGTTGTTGTCATGATGCCCAATCTCCTGCAATACCCGGTTGCAGTATTCGGTTTGCTAAGAGCCGGACTGATAATCGTCAACACCAATCCTTTGTACACCAGACGCGAACTACAGCATCAGCTGGAAGATTCGAACGCAAAGGGAATTATAATCGTCGAAAATTTCGCCAACACACTCGAAAAAGCACTAAAACATGTCAAACCCGAAGTAATCATCACAACCCGAATTGGTGACATGTTGGGCTTTCCCAAGTCGTTCATTATCAATTCAGTGGTTAAATACGTTAAGAAAATGGTACCGGCTTTTAACCTGCCCGGCAGCATTTCCATGACTGATGTACTAAAGCAGGGTGCCGGAATGCCATATACACCGGTATCACTGGGTCATAAAGATCTCGCCTTTTTGCAGTACACAGCTGGTACTACCGGCGTGGCAAAAGGAGCCATGCTAAGCCATGGCAATATGGTCTCCAACATGCAGCAGGCATTTCACTGGCTTGAACCTTCAGACACGGAAGAAGGTAAAGAAATAATCATCACTGCACTGCCGCTCTATCATATCTTTGCGCTTACCGCTAACTGCCTGGTTTATACAAAACTGGGAGCTACCAATATCTTAATACTTAACCCGCGCGATATGCCGGGCTTTATCAAAGAGATATCCAAATACAAGTTCACCGCTATCACCGGCGTCAACACACTGTTCAATGCAATGATGAACACTGAAGGTTTTAACAATATTGATTTTTCGGCACTGAAAATCACGCTTGGTGGTGGAATGGCAGTTCAAAAGTCAGTAGCAGAAGAGTGGAAAGAAAAAACAGGATGCCCTCTGATCGAAGCCTACGGATTAACAGAAACAAGTCCCGCTGCATGTATTAATCCTATTACCGCCACCGACTACAACGGCGCTATTGGATTGCCAATATCATCAACAGAGGCTTGTATAAAAGACCCGGATGGCAACATGCTGCCCGTAGGTGAACGTGGTGAGCTGTGCATACGCGGACCGCAGGTCATGCAGGGCTATTGGCAACGAGAAGAGGCTACGGCAAAAGTCATAGACAGTGAAGGGTGGTTCCACACAGGGGATGTCGCCATCATGGATGAAAAAGGATACTTCACGATCGTCGATCGACTTAAGGACATGATCCTCGTGTCCGGATTTAACGTCTATCCGAATGAGATAGAATCCGTACTGGTATCTCACCCGGGCATTCTTGAGGTTGGCGCAATCGGCGTACCTGATGAACACTCCGGAGAGATCGTTAAAGTATTTGTTGTTGCCAAAGACAAGTCACTAACAGAAGCAGACATAAAGCAGTTCTGTCGCGAGAACTTCACCGGCTACAAGCGACCAAAGCTCATCGCTTTTGTAGACGATCTGCCCAAGTCCAACGTCGGCAAAATTCTGCGCCGTGAGTTGCGCGAACAGGATGAGGCGCAAAGTACGGCCTGAACATGTTCCGGATGCAAAACAGACTCGGTCCACAAGCTTGCCAATGTTTCGTCAGCGTTATTTACGCTGACAGCACCACCCACCCCGGTAACTTCAACCGGGTAACTTCATTTGGTTATCTCAGTGGGTTAACTCAGTTTGGTCGGGCAGTGTCAGTTAATCAGACTGCTCGTCTTCGAGTCGTGTAACTTCAGCGGCCTGCCAGCCTTTATCACTTTTAGTCTGAAGATACTCAACCTGCTGGCCTTCAGCCAATGTTTTGTACCCGTCTCCCTCGATAGAGCGATAGTGAACGAAAACGTCTTCACCCGCATCGTTGACGATGAAGCCATACCCTTTGGCGTTATCGAACCACTTAACGGTACCTATTGATTTATCCATCTTCTTAACCAGAATCCGCAACGCTCTCTGTCGTGCGTTTCATTATAATTTTTAGTAGTCTGCCAACTGGCGGACGCTGTAACTCAACCCCCAATTACGTCCCCCTGCGGTCGCTAGTATACTGGATAATTACCAAAGACCCTATAATTTGTAGGAATAATCCTACAAAACTTTCGGCTAATTCAATCTCTCTAGCCGTATTACCGCCAAAATCTGACTATTCCAGAACATTTAAGTACATATCAAACGCTCACTGGTCTGCATTGGTATCAACCGTCATCGGACATCACCGACATTCAGAATTTCGCCTATCGGCCGATAACGTTTCCCGTGTCTGGGCATCAACCTGCCGAAGCTCCAAAACCGCAAACAATGAAGGGTCAGATGAAGATTTTCAGCTTTGGATTTATGCGCCCCTTGTTATTGCTTTGCATCCTGTTTGCAGTTGCCGGCATCACCGCGCACCAGATAATCTACTCGCGCGCCTGGCACAAACCACTCGATGTGGTGATCTACCCTATCAACGCGGACAATGAGTTAAAGACGCACAATTACATCAACACGTTAAGCCAGGACAACTTCACAGAAATCGACGATTGGTTCGCAGCAGAAGCCAGGCGCCATAATTTGCCACTTGAGCAACCGATACGAATCCAGTTGGGTCCAAAGGTTGACTCAGTGCCTCCCGAACTGCCTGTAAATAAAAGTGTGCTGCGCACTGTGCTGTGGGGTCTCAGGTTGCGCTTTTGGGTGTGGAGCAACACACCGGACGATTCATCAAACCTGCGACGGGTAAGAGTATTTATCGCCTACCAGCAAGGTAGCGAAGATACACCGCTGGCCCACTCAGTGGGTTTGCAAAAAGGCCTGATTGGCGTGGTCAATGCGTTTGCGCATAAGCAACAAAACAAGCAAAACAATATTGTTATCGCGCACGAGATTCTGCATACCGTGGGTGCGTCAGATAAGTATAACTTTTACGGCAGTCCGGAGTTTCCGTTCGGTTACGCAAACCCGAATCGCGAACCCCTTTACCCACAAAGATACGCGGAAGTGATGTCAGGTCGCATCCCGACTTCAGCTTACTCTTCCTATATGGCCCGCAGCCTGAAAAGCGTGCGCATCAATTCACTAACAGCGAGCGAAATCGCCTGGCTGGATTAGTGTGACGCATCAGTGGCCTGAAATGTCGCCTGCCGCATCTTTGTGCATAGCACCATAGCTGCAATCCAGTAAGCAGGTACACTCGTTACGTGTACCAAAGTCGCAGGCCGAAGAAATGGACACCATCTCAACTCTTGTCAGTCCCTATGCGAGATATCTGCCGTGGATCGGATCAATATCGGCCATCACATTTCTCGCCAGTCTGGCGATAGTGCCCACGCTGCTCGCACGAATTCCGGCAAATCACTTCAATCGACCAAAAAATCCAACCCCAAAAATCTCGACTATCCACTACCCTTTAGTATGGATTCTCCGGAATCTGGCAGGACTACTATTGATTCTGGCCGGACTAGCCATGCTGATTCTTCCAGGTCAGGGATTGCTGACGATCGTCATCGGCATATTTGTCGCAGACTTTCCGGGCAAACAGTCACTGGAGCGAAAGTTGGTTGCGAATAAAAAGGTGTTTCGTGCGATCAACTGGATCAGAGCCAGGAAGGGTGTAGCAGCCCTAAATTATCCAGAGTCAACCTTATAAACGCAGAACAAAACGCCTTGTCGCGGAGACCCAGTGAAGTCACGTTTCAAAAAATACCACCCGCTATCAACAGTGGCACTGGTTGCAACGATAGCGCTGGGCAATTCAACATCCGCAAATGCCGCAGGAAAACCCACAGCACCTGTTGAAGAAAACTCGGTTTCACTGGAGTCACTGACTGACCTCTACCGCAAAAGGATTGCGACTCTCGACCTGGAACTGCGTGACGAGACATCACGCCGAACCGCAATTCTTGAACATCTTGACGGCGTGATGAGTGAGCTATCGGTGCTTGAAAAACAAAGCGACACTGCGGCCCTTAACTCACCACAAATAAATAATAACGTGCAACAGATCAGCAGTGATATCGAGGAGGTCGACCGCAATATCCGACTCAACACTCGATTGCTTGCAGAGGTTAGTAACTCGCTTGAAAATCAACCACGTCCTACTGTGTGGCAGGCAGCGCTCGGCAAACCCGAGATCAAAGCCCGACACAAGTTACTCGCAACACAACGCTATTTAATACACACGATTGAAAAAAAACAACGCCAGCTACAAACTGAACGCACGCGCCTGGGCAAGCAATACCAATCTATTATTGAATACAGCCAGGGCATTAGCGAATCACTGGGCGAGCTTCAGGAAAATGCCAGTAAATCGCTGGAAAACCGCACTCGGCTGGAACGAGAGTTGGCTGATATCTCTTCCAAAATTGTCACCAGACAAGATCGCATATCAGAATTGAACCAACGTTTGCAACGCATGGAATCCAACCCGGCTACGGCATACTTCGCTGCGATGCGTCAAAAGCTGCCGGATCCTGTTAAAGGCAATTTGATTCGAAGATTCTCGGAACCTAAAGCCCGCGGACTCCTCAAATGGAAAGGGATCCTGATAGAAGCGCCGCTGGGGCTGCCATTTTCAGCGGTATCTGACGGATTAGTGGTTTTTGCCGATCGCCTGCAGGGCCTCGGCAATGTCGTCATTATCGATCATGGTCTGGGCTACATGAGCCTGTACGGAATGGCTGAGTTGTTATTGGTCCAGAAAGATCAATTAGTACTGGCTGGCGACACGGTAGGCACCGTCGGAGAGTATGCAGGCGCAGACACTTCAGCGCTATACTTTGAAGTGCGTCACAATGCGGTGGCAGTTGACCCACAAGACTGGTTAACAATGCACCAGATTGATCAAAAGACTAACCACTAGCGACTCTTTTTAGAGTCAAAATGATAAGATTCAGGAACATACTGGCCCATTTTAGGGTTCTGGAGTCAAGCAATGACCATCCGCTCGAAACCATTCACATTGTTGGCCGCTGGCACAGTACTCGGCATATCGCTCACGATGGGCCACAACGTAGTCGGTGCAAGAGACAATTCCAGTGACGTTCTGCCGCTCGAACAACTGCGCACTTTTTCAGATGTATTCGCTCGTATCAAGCGCAACTATGTCGAAGACGTCTCTGACGAAGATCTCCTGGAGCACGCCATTCGCGGCATGCTTAGCGGCCTCGATCCGCATTCAAGCTATCTGAACACGGAACAGTTTCAGGAACTTAGAATCGGTACCTCCGGTGAGTTCGGCGGGCTCGGTATTGAAGTCGGAATGGAAGACGGATTTGTCAAAGTCGTATCACCAATCGATGACACACCGGCAGCTCGGGCAGGTATGAAAACCGGTGATCTTATTATTCGTCTGGACGACAAGCCAGTGAAAGGCCTGGCACTCAATGACGCTGTCAAACTGATGCGCGGCAAACCGGGCAGCGATATCGTTTTAACGGTGGTCAGAGAAGGTGAAGACAAACCGCTAAAAATCACTATCACCCGCGCTGTAATACAAGTCACCAGTGTAAGAAACAGAATTCTTGAAGCGGGCTATGGCTATGTCCGTGTCTCGCACTTCCAGACCAAAACACCCGCTGACATGATCAAGGCAATCGAGACCATGCAAATTGAAGGCGCTTTGAACGGACTGGTACTCGACTTACGAAATAACCCCGGTGGGGTTCTGTCAGCTGCCGTTGGCATTTCAGACGCATTTCTTAACGATGGTCTGATCGTCTACACAGACGGCCGAGAAGAGGATTCCAGACTGCGTTATACCGCTTCTCGTGGCGACATTATGGATGGTGCACCGATTGTAGTTTTAGTTAACGGTGGCTCTGCATCCGCCTCAGAAATTGTCGCAGGCGCTATGCAGGATCACGGTCGAGGTGTGGTTATGGGCTCTAAAACTTTTGGTAAAGGTTCCGTCCAGACCATTCAAAATCTGCCGAACGGTGGCGCTGTTAAATTAACCACAGCACGTTACTACACGCCTTCCGGTCGCTCCATTCAGGCGCAGGGAATAGAGCCCGACATCGTCACCGGCAATTTGCGCTTAGCTCAGCGCGAAGACTCAGGCATCGAACCAATTACAGAGTCGAGCCTGACAGGCCACCTGAGCAACGGCAACAATAACGATGCCGAAGAAGCCGAGACCAACACAACAGAAGAAGTAACAGCGGAAAATTTGGCCGAAGATGACTATCAATTGAATGAAGCACTGAACTTGCTGAAAGGATTGGCCATTCTCAGCAAACGCTAACGTTGTACTGAGCACGCTTCATGACAACCGCATAAACCGGGGGCACTGCAATGGTGCCCCTTTTTTTGTACACGGCTTTCTTTACGCACTTTAGTAAGCACTGGAAACGGCCAGCCGGGTAAGTAAGTATCCAGCAGCAGAATGCCTGAAAGAACCGGCGCATACCCTCATCTCACGCCGCTTCTACCGCACAATCACTAACTAGTTTTTGGTATGGTATCCCTGACACCAATAGTTGAAAAAGCCCATGTTCCCGAGCCTGATGCAGCAACGCCCACTGATGATCTCGAGCATCATCGAATTTGCAGAACGCTGGCACCCGGATGTTGAGGTCGTCTCACGAACAACAGAAGGACCGATCCACAGATACACCTACCGCGAGATGGGTGCACGCACCAGACAACTTGCAGCCAGCCTAAGTACACTTGGTGTAGAGCAAGGCGACAGAGTCGCTACCCTTGCCTGGAACGGCTACCGACACCTTGAACTCTACTACGGAGTATCCGGCTCTGGTGCCGTGCTGCACACACTTAACCCGCGATTGTTCTCAGAACAATTGACTTACATTATTGATCACGCAGGCGACAAGGTCATATTTACTGATCTGACTTTTGTACCAATTCTGGAAGGCCTTAAAGACAAACTAGCCAACATTGAACACATAGTGATTATGACCGACCGTAGTCACATGCCGGAAACCACATTAGATAATGTGCACTGCTATGAAGACTTGTTGGCATCGGCACCTGCAGAAGATTATCAGTGGCCAGAGTTCGACGAGAATGCAGCCTCCAGTATTTGCTACACATCCGGTACTACCGGCAATCCAAAAGGCGTTGTCTACTCACATCGATCAACACTGATGCATGCGATGGGTAGTTCGGTACCAAACGGACTGGGTCTTTCACTTTCAGATTCTATTTTGCTGGTCGTGCCACAATTTCACGTCAATGCCTGGGGTGTATCTTATGCGGGACCGATGAATGGCTGCAAACTTGTGCTGCCCGGGCCTGCAATGGATGGTAAGTCGATACACGAACTCCTCGATCAGGAGCGCTGCACTTTGTCACTTGCTGTCCCCACCATCTGGATGATGCTGACGGCTTTCCTTAAAGAAAGTGGCGCGGAGCTACCATACATGAAGCGTGTTGTAATAGGAGGCTCAGCAGTTCCGGAAGCAATGATCCGTAGTTTCGAACAAGAATACGACGTGCAGGTAATCCACGCCTGGGGCATGACTGAAACCAGTCCACTTGGAACTCTTAACTTTCTGTTGCCTCACTTGCGGGAGCTCGACTATGAAGCGCAGATGGAAACCAAACTCAAACAGGGTAAAACTGTATTCGGTATCGACATACGTATTATCGATGATAACAACAACATATTGCCACACGACGGCAAGGCCTTCGGCAAACTACAAGCACGAGGTCACTGGGTTACATCCGGTTATTATGGTGAAAAACCCTCAGTAGATGCAGACGGCTGGTTTGAAACAGGTGATGTGGCAACCATTGATGAACACGGTTATATGATGATAACTGATCGCACTAAAGATGTTATCAAGTCAGGCGGTGAATGGATAAGCTCGATTGAACTCGAGAATATCGCCGTAGGTCATCCCTCTATAGTGGAAGCCGCTGTCATAGCCATTGCACACCCCAAGTGGGATGAACGGCCGCTTTTAGTCGCAGTTGCAAATTCGGATAGTAAAGCAGACAAAGATGAAATCCTTGGCTTTATGGCAAAACGAATTGCAAAATGGCAGCTGCCTGACGATGTTCAGTTCGTCGATGAACTACCGCATGGAGCAACCGGTAAACTGAATAAACTAAAGCTGCGTGAAGATTTCAAAGACTATAAATTCCCTGATACCTAATAAATCAACTTATAAACAGCACCAAATATAATGCCGTCGGCTTTCAATAGCTTTTACTCCAAGCGTATAAAGACTTTACTTAACGGAACTCTATGCTGCAGCTTCTTTACAGCCAACAGTACGCACTATTCGTACTGATTATCGTCACTCTGGTTATCTCGCTTACGTTTCATGAATTCGCTCATGCCGCATCGGCAAAACTACTAGGCGACGACACAGCGCAAAGACTGGGAAGACTAAACATCAACCCAATTGCCCATATTGACCCTATAGGGCTGCTTATGGTGGTACTGGTAGGTTTTGGCTATGCCAAACCAGTACCGACAAATCCTAACAACTATGTCGGCAGGTGGGCTAAATGGGGCACTCCGCTGGTAGCAGCTGCAGGACCTGCAATGAATCTTCTGCTGGCTTTTATAACAATCAATATCTACTTCGCAGGTGTCAACTCAGGTAATACCTGGTTTACTCAACCCGGGCCTGAAACATTTTTCTTTTTTCTGGCCTCTATTAATCTGCTCCTGATGCTCTTTAATCTGATACCTCTTGGTCCGTTGGACGGACACTATATCCTCGGCCACTTTTTACCGGGCAAACTGTCCGGTATTTATCTCGAATACAATCGACGCTATGGCCACTTCCTTTTTCTGGGGTTGATTCTGTTAAGCATTTTAGGAATTCCTATATTCAGTAAACTACTGTCTACTGCCTACGCGATCCTGCCCAAGCTCGTTATCGTGGGTTAGTTCCAGACTGGCTAAGGCATGTAGCGTGTATATATAAAAGAACCGAATGACAGCGGGGGACGCAACTCCCTGGCTGAAGAGACAATTTTTGGGAATTCGCCAACGCGCAGACCAGGTCAGTGTAACAATCGACTGACTCAATCAGTAAGGTCAATCAATATGGCTTTTGGCCGAAGAAATTACCGGGAGGATCATAGTTACACACCCAGATCTGAGACTCATCAGCGCAGCTTGCAGCCGCACACCCCATGACTTGTGAGTCCCTCCAGACAACCTGAGTATAGTGATCACAAGTTTTGCCTACACCACACTTGTTATCATCATAATTAAACTCTATTCCCTCTCGAACCCATTCCAATACCACTTTCTTTTCATCTATGGTAGCGGCTTCAGTACGACCATCACCAAAGCGCACCGGCTCCAGCAACTGCAAATTTTCACCAACTCTTTTGTTCTGCGGCAAGCCAGCAGAACCTCGTCTGCGAGGCTCGCAGTTGGCTTGAGTAGTTAAGAAGTTTGCCCAGTCAGCAGCAAAAGATTCAAGACGTGTAGACCAGCGAAGCGGTGGTATGCCCAGGCGCTGACGAATAGAGTTATGGCTGTCGAGAAGTATTTGTGGATCAACGTCCAGATTAGTGGCAGCAGCTACCCCTGTTTCAGGATTCACTGCACCGGGACCTGGTGCAGAGCTCAAAGTTTGGGTATCAAGAGCTTGAATCGGAGGTTGATCAGACACCCATCCATCTGGTGGCGGAAGTTCCCTGGTGGCGCACGAAGTAATGGCAACCAATGCGGCTGCCATTAATACTAATTCGCGTCCGGAAATTTCATGCCCGGTCTTTGTTTTCAACTTCACTTATGCACCTTGACCCACAGGCACAACTTGATCAGTAGGTAGCTTACCCAAGCTGCTCTTCTATTGAACACCCGGGAGCATTAGTTTTAACATGATTGATCGCATCGGTACGGTCCTGAACACTCGGGTACATCGCACTGGTTGCTACAACCTGACCATTAGCTGACTTAACGTTAAAAAAGTACATTCCGTTAGTCGACTCTTTTAATACGTAGCGCTTGTCCTCAGTGCAGTTCTTTTTTACCGAATTAATACCTTTGGACGCACTATCCTTTGCCTTGTAGTTTTCACTTTTCAGTACCATTTTCCCTTCATCGTTCACGAACGAAAAGCTAAATGGCTCTGCAGCACTGCTCTTTTTAAGTAAAGCCTTCATTGTGTATCTCCTATAATTCAACCATCGAACAGATATGTTAGCACCTAAAAAAACGTTTTCGCCGGGGTGTAACGATATTTTGTAGTTGGGGCAAAAGAATAAAGATCTTTAATTATTACCCCGATTACCGATGTTCTCTTTCCACTGCAATAAAGTACCGTATCTTCTTTATTTTTCGAGGATTTTTTGTTCTGGATCAGGTCTAGAAAAACTGCTGATTCATGATATCAGGACGTCACAGCACTTTACCTAATTTTACAATGAGGTTTTCTGCCCTCCCAATGCTACCCCGTAAACTAGAATCTTAAGTCCCCTCCGATAGTCTGCAAGCCAGCGCAATTGTTTGCAAGTGCTGTTTTGTGATTGCCCGATCAACCGTTACGGACACGCTAAAAAACCAGTTATCACTATTCCTCAGCTTCAGTGATTTTAAGTTCCGATTCCTTAGCATCCTGCAGATTCAGCCAGGTATAGCGATCTACAGTCTCGACGGGTACATTTGCATACTGATCGTCTCGCAAAATCAGGAGATGGATCTTTTCACCGGGTTTATGTTCCGACCAAAGCCGTGAATACATATCTTTAAGGCTGGAAACCTGTTTTTGATTTATCGCAATAATTTTGTCACCCGCTTTGATACCGGATAACGCAGCAGGTGCATCGTCATACACCGCACCGACTTTAATACCACTCTTGGTATCTTTGGTTTCAAAGCCAAGCCAGGGCTTGACTGAAGACTTACTGCGACCAGTCGTCAGCAACTCACCCATAACACTTTTTAATGCATCGATTGGAATAAAGATATTACCCGGCACGCGTACTTTTGGATCTATATCTATATCTATTGATACCAGTGCACCAATACCCAGTAACTCTGCATTGGCTGACAACAGAGCCGCACCACTGAAATCAATACTGGGCGGATAAGTATGTATAGCGTCATCTAGCATGTACTCCCAACCTCCGGTAAATGGTTTTACTTTACCAATAGTTACTGACTTGGCACCCTCTTCACCGGATGCAGGAAGTATCAGGGCTTTTTGTTCTTTTTTTACTTCTGCAGAGTTGCCGAGCTCCAATGCATAAGTGGAACGGAAGTTTTTCGGTCGCAGCAACCCGAGCCCGAGGCTATCGTCATACGCTACAATTTCCGCTTCATCGGTTATGCCGTTTGCAAAGGTAACACTAACTAATTCCGCTTCAGCCACAATATAACCGGCAGTGGCAATCAAGCCTTCCGAATCAATGACTACACCGCTACCTTTTCGTTTAGCGCCAAAGGTCGACTCTGTTCTGGCTCCGTTGCGAGCAATTGCTTCAACTGTTACCACCGCATGCATAACTTGTTGCACGGGATCAGTTATCTCAGGCAGCGCTTTTGCAATAGCGGGTTCAGAATCCGGTTTTGAAACAGACCCTGACATGGATGGCGCACTTATACTCTCATGATTATAAGTAAAAGGCGCGTTCGAGGGATCGGCCAGCACAGCTGTAGTGCCGCAGACTGCAGTTAAGATCAGGGTTCTTAAAATCTGTAGCGCGTTACCAGAAATAGTGGTCAGGGACATAACTGATACCTGTTTTTCGGGTGCGGATGTGCAGCCGGTCCCAAGGTATTAGCAGCCAGTGTGCCATCGTAGTTTGTACTTCACTCGATAAGCATTCCGACCTGGACATTATCCAATTGATTCTGGTAAAACAAATAAAAAAAGGGCCACTCGAAAGTGGCCCCTCTTTTAAGATACAACTCAAAAATGCAGCTTAGTGTCTAACACCCAGCTTCTTCAGAGTATCCAGAGTCAAGCTACCAGTAGCAAGATTCTCAGCTCGCTGAAAGCGCTCAACAGCACTCATAGTCTGAGTACCGATTACGCCATCGATAGGACCCGGGTTGTAACCAGCTTTAACAAGTGCACGCTGTACGTCCTGAATAGTATTGAGAGACGTGTTAGTTTCACACAGTACAGATCTCCACTCGAGGCTCTCAGGTCTAACTTCGATACGACGTGAAACAGTATCATATACCGCAGGAATAGCAGTTCGGACTTCACGAGCATCGTCAACCAGGCGACGAACACGCTTGGTTTCATACTTAGCAGGAATCTCAACACGACGCACTGATGCAGGAGTCTTCACAACTTTACGTGAAATGCTGGCCATTTTCGCAGGAGTTTCCTGGAGGCAAATAACGTTACCAGTTGCTTTACCGAAGTTGCCACGAGCACCTTTAGCCTGCCATGAATGAGAACCACCGGTTTCCATTACACGCTTGGTTACATCGTCGTATTTTGCAGGAAGTGCAACGCGAGTCTCTGTAGCATCAGAAACCAGCTTACGTACACGAATAGTTTCATAACGAGCAGGCTCTTCACTTACTCGAGTAGATGCTGGAGTTTTCAGTACGCGCTTGCTAATAGTCTTGTATACAGCAGGAACTTCAACAAGGCACAAAACGTCACCAGTACCATGATCGATTTTTTCTATCGCACCACGACCTTTCTTCCATACAGTCTTTGCATCTTCAACCTTAACACGCTCTTGTGTAGTTTCGAATACTGCAGGAATCTCAACAAGCTTGCGAGAAGCAGGTGAAACCATTACACGCTGCTCAGACCACTCGTATTTAGCAGGGCTAAGTTTGATTGTTTCTGATGCTTCAGATACAAGCATACGCTCAGTAACAGTTTTGTAGGTAGGTGCCTCGAAGTGCTCGCTAAAGCACTGACCAGCTCTGGCGCTGTCTACTGACGCACCGCTGGCACGAGCCATGGCAACAAGTGCTGAATCAGCACCAATTGAACTGTTTGCAGAACCCATAACCCAACGACTGGATGCCGGAGATACCTGATAGGTTTCTGAAGCAGTACCGAAAGTAGCAGGAATAACTTTAAGTTCGCTGCCAGCTTCGCTTACAAGTACTCGCTGCTCAGTAGTTTCATACTTGGCAGGAATGATTTTAAGGGTTTCGCTTGCTTCTTTAACCACAACTCTGGAAGACTCAGTACGGTATTGTGCAGGGATAAGTACCTTGGCATAACACTCACCTGCTTTCGCATTTGGGAATACATTCTTCAGGTCGTCTTGTGCGATACCCACGCTGGCAGTGCTTGCAAAAGCACCCAATACAGCTAATTTGAATAACTTTTTGTTCATTGATAATTTTCCAATTTATAAGGATGTTGACTTGCCAGTAATTTAGACAATCATGGATACCGCTCACTGACGCAACAGTGTGTTACATCCGTCCTGAGACTGGCCCCGAAACATATATATGCAACGGTTGTGCTTATTAGTGACCGCTGAATGGATTCCTTGAAACAAGAGTACACTCGTCACCTGTAAAGCGGCTATTTACCCACCAAATCAACCATTTACAATTGTAAAAAAACGTAGTGGAATACGTTTTTTAGCTCTGCAATGGAAAAGTTTTGGTTGTGACAGGCAACTGACGCTGTAAGCTTCACAAGATCAAATGTCTGTCGACAGACTACGGGCAATTTTTTGTCCATAATTGTTGGTTTCAATGATCCGTAAGAGCACCCGGTCAAAATGGGTTTGTATACTGGCAGCCTTTGCCATAACCGCAGGCATTACCATATGGCTGTTACGATCCTTACAATTTATAGATCAACAGCTATCGATAAAGCCCGAGCTCGCCTACTCAAACCTCATACTCAAGCCGGTAAAAAGTAATATTGGCCTGCACGCAAAGCTGCCCTATCGGTCGTTAATCCTCGCAGCAGAGCACTCAACCAGGGAACCACAAACCGGCAACGGCAAAAAGCAGAGCTGTAAAAAATTACTCGGTGCTACAGTTTGCGCAACACTTAAATGGCAATACTCAATTAAAAGAGACGGCGATGTAAAAATCGAGGCACTGGGCGAGCAGCTACAGTTAAGACTGCCACTGAGTTTTACCGGCCTCGTCAGTGTCGATGGCCGTGGCGGAAAATTATTGGGCCTGCGCCGCAAAGAAATTGACGGCAAATTAATGTTGATTGCAGATTTGAGTGTAGACATTAGAGAAAACTGGTGCCCGGTGATTGACGGCACAGTTCGCTACGAGTGGCTGTCAGATCCACGAATCACCCTGGTAGGCAATCTGCGCATTAATTTGCGAAGGTCAGCAGACCGCGCTTTGCAGCGCAAGCTAAAATTTTTAAAAAGCAAACTGATCACAGCCATCGACTGCGATTCGTTCAGACAGATGCTGCAAGAAAACTGGCGCACCCATACACTAGCTGTCGATATGAATGATCAGGAAAGTCAGCTCGTCATCACACCACTTAGTGCCTCAATGTCTGAAGTAGAGATACAACGCGACCATGTCGGACTCTCTTTTGATCTCGGTGCGTCTGTACAACTGTTACAGAAAAACTCCGAATCTGTGCCGAATCACACCGAATCACAAGTGCTGTCATTGCCGGATTTACAACCCCCTGAATCTCTCTCGGCATCCGACCCGGCCTCCATCCCCGGGACAGTTGACTTCAGCCTGTTGATGCATATCCCTTACAGTCAGCTGGAAAGTAAAATAGCTGAAAATATAATTGGCAAAACCTATACAGGCGGAAAATCAAATGCGCTAACTGTCACCTCGGTAAATCTCTATCCGGCAAAGCAGCTATTGATTATCGATGTTGGCTTTGAGGCCAACGTACTCGGTTCAATCATCAAAACCGCCGGTAACGTCTTTATCAGCACCCGGCCTGTAGCCGACCCGGTGAACAATCAACTGATTTTTGAAGATCTGCAACTGACACGCACCATCGACAGCCGACTGATGTCTGCAGTCACGACAATCCTGCGCAAGCAACTGCTCACTGAACTGCAAAAAGTATCTGTCGTCGAGCTGGGTCCATTAGTGACCAAACTCGAAGCTTCAATCGAAAAATCCATTTCTAATCCTGAAAAAACAGCCGGAGTACGGATCGAAGCAGAATCCCCGCAACTGCGCTTAATGACTTTAAACCCACAGGAAAAAGGAATCGCTGCGATGGTCCATTTATCGACCCGCATGACAGCCACAATTCCCGAGAATGTTCTGATTCGTTAACACCAGAACAGATGCAACGGGATTGTCCGGTATAGACATCAGAGCATCTGATAAAATGCTGTCTATGGATGTCTCTCACATATTAGATTCACTGAATACCGAGCAGCGCGAAGCAGTAACTGCAGAGCCCGGCCCCTTATTAATTCAAGCCGGTGCTGGCAGTGGCAAGACACGAGTACTGACTCATCGCATTGCCTGGTTGCACCAGGTCGAGCAGATCTCACCATTTGCTATTCTGGCAGTAACATTTACCAACAAAGCCGCCGGGGAAATGCGCTCCCGTATCGAAGAGTTGCTTGGTACCTCAATCGGTCCGATGTGGATCGGCACCTTCCACGGGCTGTCACATCGTTTTCTTCGAATTCACTGGAAAGAAGCAAAACTGCCGCAGACATTTCAGATACTCGATTCTGAAGATCAACGTCGCATGGTACAGCGCGCTATCCGCAGCCTGGATCTCGATGAGTCACGCTGGCCGCCGCGCAACGCCATGTGGTACATCAATAACAAGAAAGATGACGGTCTGCGACCAGAACATATACGGGATGACGATGATCCCACCGAACAGCAGAAGATTCGCATCTACAAAGCCTACGAAACTGCGTGCCAACTGGCAGGAGCCGTCGACTTTGCCGAACTGTTGTTACGTGCACTTGAGACCTTGCGTGACAACGACGAACTTTTACAGCACTACCAAAATCGATTCCAGCACTTATTGGTCGATGAATTCCAGGACACTAACTCAATCCAGTACGCATGGCTGCAATTACTGGCAGGCGATAAAGGAAACCTTTTTGCAGTTGGCGACGACGACCAGTCTATCTACGGCTGGCGCGGTGCAAAGGTTGAGAACATTCTCAATTTCCAGCATCACTTCAGCAACACTAAAGTCATTCGACTTGAACGCAATTATCGCTCAACAGGCAACATACTAAATGCTGCGAATGCACTAATTGAATACAACGAAGATCGCCTGGGGAAAAATCTCTGGACCGATATCGGTGAAGGTGACCTGATCACTTTCTATAGTGCCCACAATGAGGGCGATGAAGCACGTTTTATCATCGAGCGCATTCTTGAGCATCTACACAACGGTGGAACGCGCGCAGAAACCGCAATACTTTACCGATCCAACGCACAGTCCCGCGCCCTTGAAGAAGAACTTATCAGAAGCGGTATACCCTACCGTGTCTATGGTGGATTACGCTTTTTCGAACGCATGGAAATTAAGGATGCACTGGCGTACCTGCGCCTGATCAGTTTATCTGATGATGATGTATCGTTTGAGCGCGTAGTTAACCAACCAACCCGCGGTATCGGAGAAAAGACTATTTCTCAGATACGAACTGTAGCCACTGAAGCCAATGTGTCTTTATGGCACGCAAGTGCCGAGATCCTCACTGCCAATGGATTGAAAGGCAGGGCTGCCACCGCAGTCGGTTCGTTCATGAAATTAATCATGCAGATGCGTAAAGACACCGAAGACATGTCACTCGATAAAATGATCGAACATGTTATAGAACACAGTGGTCTGCTCGACCACTATAAAAAAGACCGCACTGAAAAAGGCGAGGCGCGAGTTGAAAACCTGCAGGAACTCGTCGGAGCCGGTATTGATCCACCGGAATTACCAGAGGACATGCCTGATATGACTCTACTCGATGCCTTCCTTGCCAACGCGGCCCTGGAGGCAGGTGACAAACAAGGTGACGAATGGGAAGACTGCGTACAACTAATGACTATGCACTCAGCCAAAGGTCTGGAGTTTCCGATGGTATTTATCACCGGCATGGAACAGGGCTTGTTCCCGAGTAAGCGCTCGGTCGAGGAGTCAGGCAAAATCGAAGAAGAACGTCGACTGTGTTATGTCGGTATTACCCGTGCCGAAAGAAAACTATATTTAAGTATGGCTGAGCACCGAAGGTTGTACGGTCGCGATCACTTCAACACACCGTCAAAGTTCATCTCTGAAATTCCCGCAGAACTGATGCAGGAAGTCCGGCCACGCATGCATGTGACTAAACCAATGGCGTCAAAGCCAACAGCACGTCGTGGAGCTATTCGTGAAGACAACACCACTGGCCTTAGCATTGGACAAAGAGTAAAACATGCCAAGTTTGGCGAAGGCATAGTAACGGACTACGAGGGCCAGGGGGCTCACGCTCGTGTCTATGTGAATTTTGAAGAGGTGGGCAGTAAGTGGCTGGTAATGGCCTATGCAAACCTTGAAGTGATGAATACAGCCTAGTGGGCCGCTATGTGGCTGAACCTCTGCTGCTACAGCCTGTCACGCAACGAATAGTAGATCATTCCAAGTTTTAACAAGGGCGATCGCAGCAATGTTCCACCTGGGAATTTTGCATGATCAATTTCTGCCATTATATTATAACTGTCAAGCTTACCAGTCAGCGCTTCAGCACATAACTTACCCGCCAGTGTTGCCATTCCCACGCCGTGACCAGAGTATCCCGAGGAAGACATTACATTTTTCGTGAGCTGCCGGATGTGTGGCATGCGGTTCATCGTAATCGCCAGTGTGCCACCCCAGCCATAGTCTATGACGGTATCATCAAGCTGAGGATAGACATTGATCATTGCCCTCCTGACAAAGGATTTAATATCAGCAGGAAACCGATATCCATAACTTTCACGACCGCCAAACAACAATCGATTATCAGGTGACACTCGAAAATAATTCACTACAAATTTAGAATCAGCTACGGCCATATTGTCGCGAATTAGAGAGTTTGCAAGTGTGGGCTCGAGCTTTTCAGTGGCAATAATATAATTGTTTATCGGCATCACCGATGCGGCGACATCAGCAGATAACTCTCCCAGATAACCATTACAGGCCAATAGCATTTGCCGCGCTTTAACATTGCCGTGCTTTGAATTGATCGCTACGTGATCCTGCGTATCAGAGTATTTAATGACTTCAGTATTTTCAAAAATTCGCACACCTTGCTTTATTGCAGCACGAGCGATACCCGTTACAAGCTTTAACGGGTGCAGATGTCCGGCACCGGTGTCGACGGTACCAGAGTAGTAACAATCGCTTGCAAGCCTTTGCCTGAGTGCGTCTTTATCGACAAAAGAAATTTGATCGTAACCATAATCGGTATTTAATTTTTCAACATACTCCGCAGTCTCCCGCGTAAATCGCCGTTTGTGATCGACGTACATAATGCCAGGACGATAGTCACAATCAATCCGGTGCTGAAGGATCAGATCATGCACGTTTTGCTTCGACGCCTGCGCCAGATCCCAGAGAGCACGAGCACGATCCAACCCATACATTTTCTCAAGCTCATCCTGATCAACACGCTGACCAGACCCGAGTTGCCCGCCGTTACGTCCGCTGGCACCCCAGCCAATGCGGTGTGCATCGAGAAGAATTACATCTACACCGCGCAGAGCCAGTGTTAATGCTGCCGACAAACCGGTAAAGCCCGCACCGATAATGCAAACATCACAGCTGAGCGATTCACTCAACCCTGGCTGAGTTTCCAGTACATCAGCCGTTGCTGCATACCAGGATTGCGGATAGTGCCCGGGTCGATCATTTTGAAAAAGCAGCTTGGTTTGCGACATACGCGGGGTGCTTTTGTAACGTCGTGTGTTTCTATAAGCAAGATTGGAAGTTAACCAATTAACGCACAACCGAACACGACGTGGAAAAGGTTATTAGAAATCGATTTTAATATCGAAATTAACTTTATCCCGCTGATCTTCAGATTGAATATCGAAAGCCAGCTCCCAACCGCCATTCATGTTGAACTTCAATCCTTTAACCAGGTACTTTCCGTCTTCAGTATGCTCGCTAACCTGCGGTTGTGAAGGCAACCCATGACCATGCGCAGGCATGCCACCACTCACTGAAACTCGCGCAGGCGCAACCGCTTTGCCATCCGGAGTTTTCACGGTCAGAACCCATTCAAGAAACTCATTGATGGCGACTGAATCGCTGAGTTGGGGATCAAGCGTCACGTCAAACGCGCCCTGCTCCGACATTTGTTGCCAAACAAGATCTTCCTTTGCAGGTGTTTCCGGTTCAGATTCCTTATCAGCGCATGCGGATAAACACAACGAACACAACATCATGGACAACAGCCCAAACCGGGTCGCATGTCTCCGGACCAAACCATCGTAATGCTTAACAGCTAAAACTCGATCTGAGTTTGGGATTGGATTCATGTTGGCGGCCTGCAGAATTTGTGGTGATCATTAAGAAAAATCTGGAGGGCATATTACAAGAATCGCCCGTTGCGGGCGACTCATTCAATCACCGTAACTATACGGTATCAGCGTATTCACCGACACTTTCTTCGTGCATGTCGTTACTGGTTAAACTTCTTTCTACTTCAGCAGCTTGCCAGCCTTTTTCGCTACGTGTTTGAAGGAACTCTACTTCTTCGCCTTCGCTCAGGGATTTATAACCCTCTCCCATGATCGCGCGGTAGTGCACAAACACATCCTCTTCTTCTGCATTCAGGATAAAACCGTATCCCTTTGCATTATCAAACCACTTTACTTTACCAATTGACTTTGCCAACTTACTAAACCTTGTTGTTATTTATTACGCTGGCTATCCGTTCGGATAACCCTTTATTCATGCCTGTTTCGAGTTACTTCCTACTGCTAATATTTCATTACAGAATTTAACACAATAGCTATTGCGCACCAGCAAAAAATGCGACAGGCAGATATTGGAAATGTGACACATGACCTCTCTGCAAGAAAAAAATAGATTCATCTGCACTGGCACTAAACTTCCATCGTCATGTCTACCTGTTTACTCGGTGATTTATCTATACTAAAAAATATCGATAAAATCGTGGACGTAGAAAACCGTTCCACCATCTATTCCACTCGTCGAGCAGGTACACTCCTGCTGAGTAACACTGATCGAAGAATTTATATGGCTTTGCCTACGCAATTGAAAACCCTGGTGCAAATAAAAACCCTGGCCCAAACAGCATTGTGCCTTTGTGCACTCGCCGCCTCAGCGCCGGCGACAGCCCAACAGGGAATTTGCGTGGCACCGCAAAGACCTGTGTGTCCACAAAATGTCGCACGCATACCACAACATGAGTTTACTTTTTCACGCCTGATTTTCGCCGACAACCCGGTAGCGGTTCATGAGCTCGGAGACTATGTCGGATTCCCCCACTGGCAAGCTGACTGCTCAGACTCGGATCCACACTTCATCTCTGCGATCAAGCGCATGACCCGAATCGATACAAATAACCAGTCGCAGAGTATCTCAGTGTCGGATGAATCCCTGTTCGACTACCCGGCGCTATATATGGTCGAGGCAGGATTCGCATCATTTACCCAGCCGGAGGCGGACCGACTCAAAGAATATCTGCTGCGCGGCGGCTTTTTACTGGTGGATGATTTTCACGGCAGTTATCAATGGGGCAAGTTCGAAGAGTGGATGGGCAAGATATTTCCAGAGCGCGAGATCGTCGAGTTGCCAAAAGAGCACGAAATTTTCCACGTGCACTTCGACATTAACAAATTTGTACAAATTCCCGGTCTCAGAGCGCTGTGTCTCAACAATGGTGCGACCTGGGAACGACCAATGAGCAAGGCAGGCACAATCATCGAGAGCAACAGCTCAAGACAAAAACCTGCCTGGCGCGCCATTCTGGACGACGACAATCGCGTCATGGTGATGATCAACTGGAATGTAGATCTAGGTGACGCATGGGAACACGCCGATATGGAAGAGTATGCGTCAGCCTACACGTCAACTGCTTACCGGCTGGGTGTTAACTACATGATCTATAGCCTTACCCACTGACAGAGATCGGCAACGTTATCGCAACAACGCAGCAAGTAACGCTCTAACCGTTACTCTTCCGGCTTGTATGCTTTTGCATCACTTTTTAGCTGTCGCTTTGACTGCAGTAAAACTTTTGCGTCCTCACCAATGTGAGCCTCACCTCGCTGACGTGCGAGTTGCATCTGCTTCTCACGCTCCAGAAATCTCTCTTTTTGATCTTCGGTAATCTCACCACAACACTTTGGACATTGAGCCCCGGCAATGTACTGCGGGCTTTGCTTGTCCTCCTCAGTAATGGGGCGACGGCAGCCGTGGCACTGATCATAGCTTCCAGGTTCAAGCTGATGATTGAGTGTGACTCTGTCATCAAAAACAAAACACTCCCCGCGCCATAAAGATTGCTCTTGCGGCACTTCCTCGAGATATTTAAGAATCCCGCCTTTCAGGTGATATACCTCATCGAAGCCTTGTTCGCGAAGATAAGCCGTCGACTTTTCACAACGAATACCACCAGTGCAAAACATCGCGATTTTTTTGTGTTTAAGCTTGTCGAGGTTCTGTTTTGCATAGGCCGGAAATTCACGAAAGGATTCGGTATCCGGGTTGACCGATCCTGCAAAGCTTCCCACTTCGCATTCATAATCATTGCGGGTATCAATCAAAACAACATCGGGGTCACTGATCAGCGCATTCCAGTCCGCAGGCTCTACATAGGTGCCGGATGCATTGAGCGGATCAATACCCTCGACGCCCATAGTGACAATCTCTTTTTTTAACTTCACTCTGGAACGCTTGAACGGCAACTTGTCACTGACAGATTCCTTGCAATCAAGTTCGGCCAGACCCGGCACCTGCTGCAACCACTCCACTACTCGATCAACGCCCTGGCGAGATCCTGCGATAGTGCCATTCACTCCTTCTGTCGCCAGCAGCAATGTGCCACGAACGCGTTCCGCTAACATCAGGTCGAGCAGTGGCTGGCACAGGGACTCGTGGTTGTCGAGCCTCACAAACTTGTACAATGCACAAACAATGTAAGTTTGCACTTTACATGGCTCCACTTGGCTTAAGATAAATAATCCGACAATTGTAGTTTATTGTACCCACCAGTTGCCAGTGGACTGTTATTGCCAGTCGCGAGAGATTTTTATGCAAAGCCGTGAATTACTGAACACACTGATCAGCTATCCGACCATCAGCCGCGACAGTAATCTTGAGTTGATCGGCTTTGTGCAGAAATACCTCCAAAAGTATGGATATTCGTCCGAGCTTATCTACAACGAAAACAAAACCAAAGCCAATCTGTACTCAGTGATCGGCCCGGCTGACAAGCCGGGGATAATGTTATCCGGCCATACCGACGTGGTGCCGGTTGAAGGACAGAAGTGGACAGCAGATCCTTTTGCCATGCGCGAACAAAATGACCTGTTATATGGTCGTGGCAGCTGCGATATGAAAGGCTTTATCGCCAGTGTATTGTCTGCGGTTGCCGGACTCGACAGCAGTAAATTAAAAACACCACTGCATCTGGCATTCAGTTATGACGAGGAAATAGGCTGCATTGGTGTGCGCCGATTGATCGAGACACTAGAACCTGTAAAAGTAAAACCGAAGTTTTGCATTGTCGGTGAACCGACTATGATGCAACCAGTGATTGCACATAAGGGCAAGACCGCAGCACGTGCGCATTGCCACGGCATTGAGTGTCATTCAAGCCTGGCACCGCAATCGGTCAATGCAATTTATCTGGCAACAGAACTGATTACCGCAATACGTTCTGTTGCAGAAAAATATAGTTTACAAGGCCCTCATGATCACGACTATGATATTTCTCATACTACACTGCATGTAGGCACAATCAATGGTGGCACAGCACTGAATATTGTACCGAACTTATGCTGCTTTGATTTCGAAATACGCAACCTGCCGGCAGATGATCCGGCGCAAATTTTTAAAGACATCACCGCATTTGCAAAAGACATAGTTGCACCGTACAAGCCTGCACATCCGGATGTTAATATAGAAATTGAAATCACCGATGAATACCCGGCACTGAACACAAAGACTGACAGCGAAATTATCGAATTTGTCAGACAGCTGACCGGGGCAAATACGCTCGGGAAAATTGCCTTTGGTACCGAAGGTGGATTGTTTAGCCGCGATCTGGGCGTTGAAACGATTGTTATGGGTCCCGGAAGTATTGAACAGGCGCACAAGCCAGATGAATATATTTCTATAAATCAGCTCGATCGTTGCGACGCATTTTTAAATAAACTAATCAACGCATTAAGTTAAATGCGCATATCGTGCAATCAAGGTTAAAACCATGTCAACCACAAAGCTCAACCACCTCGACGTAGACTTTATACGCAGTTGCTTTCCAACATTTAAACACCCGCTGGCTGCAAAAACTGCGTTCTTCGAAAATGCCGGTGGCAGCTATGTTGCGGGGGCAGTGATCGACCAGCTAACGCACTTTTACACATACAACAAGGTGCAGCCGTATGGTGCCAGTGAAATTCTTAATACTGCCGGAGAGCAGATGGATGCCGGTCGCCAAACCATGGCGGATCTGCTCGGCATCGACTCATCCGACTTGACTCTGGGTGCCTCGACCACACAGAACTTTAATACACTGGCTTACGCATGCGAAGGCTTTGTAACAGCAGAGTCCGAAGTCATCGTGACAGACCAGGATCATGAAGCCAATATCGGCGCATGGGAACGATTGTGCGAGAGAACAGGTGCAACGCTTAAGGTATGGCAGATCAATCCGGAGACTGCAGAACTCGATCTGGTGGATTTTGAAACTCTGCTGACTCCTGCAACTGCTATTGTGTGCATGACTCACAGCTCCAACATCGTGGGCAGTATAAATCCAGTTGAAGAAGTAATTGCTCTGTGTCGAAAAAATCAGGGTGCGAATAACGCAACAAGGGTAGCGGTTGATGGCGTTTCCTACGCACCACACATGTGGCCTGACATACCGACACTTAAGCCGGATGCCTACTGCTTCAGTACCTACAAGACCTACGGAACACACTTGGGTGTGATGGTTACCAGTGAAGATTTCAGAGCGCAGCTTAGCCCGCAATGTCACTACTTTAATCGGAGCTATGCGCACAAACTACTGGATGGTGCCGGCCCGGACCACGCATCTATTGCAGCGCTGGCCGGGCTGGGTAGCTACTTTAGCGACACGCACCAACATCACTTTGGCAACAGTGATTTGTCTCTGTATGAAAAAACACAGCAGATATCCGCTCTGATGCACGCCCACGAAACACAGTTGTGTAAACAGCTACTGGATGGAATCAGTGAATTGCCGATTCGTATCATCGGTCGGGATCACGTACAGGGACGTGAGGCAAATATTGCGCTGACATCAGCCACACAATCATCAGCAGCCATGTCAAAACACCTCGCAATTAAAGATATCGCTGCAGGCAACGGAAATTTCTATGCCACACGCCTGCTTGGTAAAGCCGGTATCAATGACATTGAAGACGGCGTGCTCCGAATCAGTTTTTCACACTACAACACAGCGGACGAAGTTGATCGCGTTATCACCGCTTTAAAAGAGCTTCATTAAGTAAGTCCACCCCAAAGACATAAAAACAAATAAAACCAGGAAACCCGGGTCTTATCAATGGAGCAAAAGTATTGCGCGCTCACGGATTAGTCAGCAAAAACTTAACGGAAGCACACAGACATAGACGCATGCCTGGTTTTGCAACTCCCAGAGGAGAAAGTCTCAGAGCTGGTGCTCTCAGGCCTGTTATTCCCGTACCCGCCATTAACAGGCCCGCCACTAACAGGCCCGCCGTTCTGGGACCAATCATTCTCAGTATGGCACTGTTCTCCTGCAGGGACGGACAGAGGTTTTCCGAGTATCCGGGCTTTATCGAACATTTCGAAAACTATTCACCATCAGACATCAAACCTGATGCATCAGAAATCGCCCTGCTCACAAAATATAAGCCGCGTGTTTTCAAAGCCATTGGCCAGCCGGGTCCAATAGACTTCTATAAGGAATATGTCAGCCAGGGACAATTGTTCGCAGACAACAAAAAAATTGAAGGTCCTGCCACGCAGCCTTTACTAAATCAGCACCGTGAAAACCCGAATGCTCTGTTTCAATACCATGGTGATTATCGTCAGCAAGGCACACCTCTGGTTTATGCTCGCATCGACTACGAAAATACTCAATACAAAGGCATGCAATACGATTTCACCTTTCTGACTTACAATCTGGTCTTTCCGGTTAGTGGAATATTGCAAGGCCTTGGAAAAATTCAGACAGCGGGACTGGCAATAGCAGGCAACCTTAATGACTGGCATCAGCTTGATCACTACGTAAATGTCAGTGTCGCATTGATCAATGAACAGGCAGTCGCCATGACACTGCAACAACATAATTATCAAACAACGTACAAGCTGGACCCGCAGGCACCAGACATTTCAGTAGACATAGCGATGCGGTCAAATGAACTCTATCCACACAGTGAGAATCGCGTGCAGCATCCGGCAGTCTCTTTTCTAACACAAGATAATCTTGAGTTTGTTATGAGCAGAAACAGCAAACCGATGATGGCGGGCTTCGATATCACTCATGGAGAACAGGAGCTCTCCTACGAGCTGGAATTCCTGCCACAAACAGACGCGTTTTATCAGTTCAAAGGATCACTGGGTAAAAACCGACTGTTACCCGGTCGCAGCGGTCCTCCCGGAGCGGACTACGCAACTCTGCCAGGGCTGATGCCAAGGCACATTAGACTTGTAACCGGTTTCAGACCAGGCTCACCAGAGCAGGAAATTGATCTGTTTACTCAATTGTTTGATCGCGACAATTTTGCCATCCGACCGAGGGGCATAGATGCCTATAAAAACCGGTTCTTCGAGATGGTTTTAGACAAATAGTATGAGCAACGACTGGAAGCAACTGATTATAGACAATACCGAGGCCACAGATGCCCGTAAGATCGAGTCTGTACAAACACTTTGGAGTGGCTACGGTGAAATATTCCGGGTGCAGCTTGAACCTAAATCACTTGGTACGATAATTATAAAACAGGTGGCACCGCCAACAGATACTCACCACCCGCGCGGATGGAATACAGATCGATCCAATCTAAGAAAGCTGAAATCGTATGAAGTCGAAGCAAACTGGTATAACGAATGGAGCCATCAATGCCACAGTGGTTGCCGCGTTGCATCCGGTATCGCAACCGGTATCGCGAACCGAATAGCAACAGAGTCTAGTTATGGCAAAACAGCTAATCAAAGCTGGATACTGATGGAAGATCTGGACGCCAGCGGATTCAACATCAGACACTCGAGCCTGACACCGGATCAGGCAAAACCCTGCCTTAGCTGGCTCGCCAATTTTCATGCAAAATTTCTACAGGTAACGCCAAACAATTTATGGCAGATTGGTACCTACTGGCATCTGGACACACGCCCTGATGAGCTGGCCGTTATGCAACACGGTGCATTGAAAGATTGCGCTGTTAAGCTCGATCAGTTACTCAACAACTGCAAGTATCGGTCACTGGTTCATGGTGATGCAAAGGTCGCCAACTTTTGCTTTCACCAGAACAACCAAACGGTTGCCGCTGTTGACTTTCAGTATGTTGGAGGCGGCTGTGGTATGAAAGATGTCGCCTACTTCCTTGGCAGTTGCTTTGACGAAAAACAGTGCGAGCAGTATGTACCCGAACTACTGGACTACTATTTTTCAGAGCTGCAGCCTGCTGTTTTAAACAATACTGCTGGCACCAGTATTAATTACGACGAACTGGAACGTGAATGGCGTGAAATGTTCGCACCCGCATGGACAGATTTTTACCGATTTCTATCCGGCTGGATGCCGGAGCACGCCAAAATTCATGGCTACACCGAAAAGCTGGCCCGCCAAACTCTGGCGTTAGATGCGCTACACAGTTGATCCAGCAAACAAATTTCCCAGGAGCTTAGGCAGGAGCTAAGCGAAGAGCTAAGAGAAACCCTTAATAATTTTCTGCGGTTTTATACTAGCCGGGAACTTCGTTGTCTTCTGGCAGATCATCAGCTGTATTTTCAGCTTGCAATTCTTCAAGTTGCTCATCTGATTTATCAAACCAGAGGCGGGAAACATAATTATCTTTCGGCCACCGCAACTCAAACAGTCCAAGATTTACGCCGGTATGGCGATCTTTCAGCTCTAAAAAAATCTCTTCCGCTTTTTCTATATTACCAAGCTCATGCTGCGCAAGCCCCTGGCTATATAGGGCTGTGTCAATGTAAGAACTGTTCGGATGTTCGTCGATCAATCTCTGAAAATTTTCGTACGCAAGCTGATAGTCACCATGATCGACCATTTGTATATAGGCACGCATATACTTTGCATCGTCTTCCAGATAGCTGCCACTATGCTGCCTAACCAGCGCTTCGATTAACTGCAGCGCAGCCTGCGTGTCACCTTCATCACGTTTATCGAGTGCAGACTTATACAATCCAAAATCACTGCCTGTACCATATACATCTGCTTCTTCAAGCAATGGCAGCTTAATCAGGGCACGTGCTCTGTTACCGGTGCTGGCACCGGAATTTATATACTCGCGGTACTGGCTGCTGGCTGTTACATAGTCTCCGGCTGACTCATAATCGCGCGCGCTGTAATAGAGGGACTCGACTCTATTGGAACCAACACCAACTATAGTGTCGTAGTCTACATCCAGGGAAGCAGTTCGCTGACCAGCACCCAGTGGCGAGAATGCCACATCAATTTCAATCACATCTCCGGGTTCAAGCGTCAACCCCTGGGGGATTTCTGACACAAAGTCTGCGGCGTTATCACCCGTAATTGAGATGTTATTTATCGGGTAGGTATCTACCCCAACATTTGACAGGGTGAATTTTTGAGGCGTCCGGCTACCAACATCCTGCACACCAAAGCGAAAATCGGTGAGCGATACTCTGAAACCTTCGATTTCAGGAAGGTCTATGATTTTCCCAGTATCCCCTTCACCACCAGCACAAGCGTTCAGCAGCACAGTCAAGACACCAACTGTAACCGCGCTTAGCTGAAAGTACGATTTTCTTTTTCTAGACATGTAATTAGCGCCGCAATGATTCCTAACCGAACAGAGGTTACTGGTATTGTCCGTTATTCAGGGTTTAAGCCTTATTAATTAGCTGGCGAATTAGTGGTAGTAAAAAAGTCCAGTGCATCGCTGCAATTCTGTAGCGACTCAGACATTTCATCAGTGTTAGCCGCTGGCTGCTGTTGCAGTTGCTGCACAACCAGCATTTGTCCCTTCGCTTCGCTTATGTGCTGGTTGATACTGACAACAGCTGATTGCAGTGCGTCAGATACATCAGCGAATTCTTTGTCGTCGTCAGCGCGCAATCGCACATTCAGATTTCCTTCACCTATCTCACGCAGTGCACGCTTGACTGCCAGCAGGGGAGTACCAAGTTTACGGATGATATACATACTGATCAGTGAGGTCACAATCACATTAACGACCAACATCATAATTATCCAGCGACCGAGAACGCTCGCCATACTTGGAATTTGATCATTCAGCATGTTCATGTCTTCAGACACAAATAGCATCGGCGCATTTCCTGCAACCAGCTGACCAAGCATTTGGTTATACATTGCACCAAGCATCACGGTGGTGATCACCAGATACAAAGTGGCAAACGCTATTACACGACGTATTTCACGCGCCTGGAATGTTTTGTCTTTCAGCAGCGCAAGCAAAAAGAACGAATCGGAAGACCGGGCCATAATCGACTCTCATGTTGAAATCAGTAGCTATCACTGAAGTGTCGACAATAAGGCGCACAACTTAACCGGATTTTCGGTAACCCGGTTTTAGTAACCGTGATACAGACCAGTTAATTTTCGAGTTTTGGCTGCGTTTGGCAATTTTTTGCCTGGCTGAGTCCGGCAATTTTTACAACGGAGATGTGGCGGAAGAACGTGGGAGTCGAACCCACCAGACACGTCTGACGCGTCTCATCG
>CAZYRP010000024.1:0-38534 GCA_964649465.1 uncultured Granulosicoccaceae bacterium
ACGCCGGTAGGTTAACGGCTAACCATCAATAGCAATGTCTCTTCGTGCTGCCGACAGAGACACAGTAAACCCGGCGATTACATCTATTAGCGATAGCAGTGTCAGAATCAGGAATGTGGCCGAACCCATTTCGCGCAGAACAATAAATTCAATTAAAAAAATAACGAAAACAACCAGCGATAACAGGTGGTCTACCAATGCCTGAAAATTTGTGCGTGTCGATTTTAGTATTTCAATATATAAAATACATATTCCTGCAATTATAAAGAAGATATTCCAGGTTATCTGCAGGGTTGCTTTTGAAGATGGAATGTAAAACGATGCGACTACAGCATCGGGAATATAGTTTTCCGGTGTACTTGTAAATACAATCACGTTATAACCGAACAGCAAAAACACGTTCAGCGGTATGGAGAGCAATGCTTGCACTATAGCGTTACCTGAATACGTTGTGTCGGTTGAGCCTTTAGGCCGGTGTTTACATTACTGGCATGATGATACAAAGGCCATGGCAGATGGGTTTTCTTACCACTGTCTCATTCAACAGCGGTCATAGCGCCACATACAAGCGCTCTCGCACTGACTTCTACACGTGCGTATTCAGGTTCGCAAGCAGTGTGTCTTTAGCCAGATTGACCCTGGTTGCGAGGAACGTGCTACCACCTTTGTCGGGATGCAATCTGGCCATTAGTTTTCGATGCGCGTAGGTGATTTCCTGCTTGCTTGCGCTATCGCCTACACCCAGAATCTCGCGCGCCTCTGTCACAGACATACTGGTGTTCGAATTGGTAGTGTCGGACTCTCCACTATGATGCCGGCTCTTATTCCATTCACCGGATTGAAATTGATCTGGATATTCGCGCTGTACAAAAGCTTCAATGAGACGCAGAGCTTGCGGGTCAGTTTCTACGATTTGTAAGTAGTACGATCTGATGTCGCCGATAGACATAGCAGATAGTCTTTGGCCTTTGTACTGGCCCACTGTTATTTCGCCTTCAATACGGCCGCTTAACGGGTCGACTGAGGCATTTAACGTAGCCGTCCTGACTCTGGAGCTGCCAGGGCCAGCCGGTGCTTCAATCCCGAACTTGTACAGCAACTCGCGAATTTGTGGATAAAACTTCAGAACAATAGGTGCAAAGCGAAATGCCGATGCGATGAGTCCGCCAATTAGCGCGAATATCGCGTTCGCCCGGCCGGTGATAACAGCCAGAATCAGGAGAATGCCAATTAGTATCAGGAGTGGTTTGAGTAATCCCGAGGGCTTATTTTTAAGCAGCTTTTTCCCGTAGAGATGGTATGCAAGATAAGCAACGCCAAAAAGGATTATGTAGAAGATCAGTCGCAAGTATCAGTTTTGAGTGAGTGTTGAAGTGGTGCAGTTTACTGAATTTAGGATTGTGCGCATTTTATTTTTAAGCTGAGGCTCCATTGGCGATCTGTGTTGCTATTTTTCAGTGGGCCAACTTCTAAGTAGTGTGGTGGCAAGAGTATGGTTCGACTACACGTTTTTTGGATGACATGTCACCTTAAAAGCCTATTTCATTATAATTGTGCGGCTCTTAATGGATGTGGTTGGTCTTATTGAACTGGATACACAATAAGTTTCAGGTTCGAGATTGACAGTCCTGGAAATCTTTGCGATGTTGCCGGGGCACGCCGGTGTAACTTGCCCGTTACAATATTAGTCGTATAATGTCAGGACAAACACCGATTAAATTTTTGCTGGGATAGCTGAAAAATTTGGACGGAGAGTTGAAAGCCACAGAGCGTTTCAACTTTTCCATATAAGCAAAAATTGCGGTAACAATACAGTACAATTATCAGTAGTTTACTGATCTTGAGCGGCAAGGAAGTTCGCGGAGAGGTTTATTCGCGGTATGGTCAGTTTTCGGAATACAAATCACTGTTATTGAACGCCTGCTGCACTATGCTGCGCGCCTAACCCTGAGTTTCGGCTTTTACCCGTTGCTACTACTAAGGCATGGCTGTGCAGGTTTGGTTAGGCGGAATAGAAAAACAATATTTTTTGATTAAGGTGGCAGTTTAATGAGCGATACGTCAGCAACAGAGATCCGGAGCGATCGTTTTAGAGATGACTCTTCAAGGGATAGCGATGACTCTATTGATCTCAGGGGCATCATCATCACTTTGCGAAAGTTCAAGTGGCCAATTATCCTGACGACAGCTTTAGCTACGGCGGCGACTGCCATGGTTGTGTCCAGCATGACGCCGGTTTTTAGATCCACCGCAACGCTGATGTTTGACACCAGTACGTCTAGCAGTAGCTTTGAAAATCAGTTTTTGGGACTGGGGTCGTCAAAGGAAGATATCCAGACTCAGGTGGAAGTTCTGAAATCGCGAACTTTGGCTGAGCGCATTGTTGATGAGCTGGAACTCCAGAATCACTGGGAGTATAACCCTGCGCTACCAACACCAGAAGAATTCACAAATGTTGGTCCGTTCGCACCGCTTAAGGCCAGGTTGCAGGAGCTATTGCCCGCATCTGGTGATGAGTTTGGAGCGCTTCAGGATAGCGATGAGTTTGTTCGCGATCAGATGGTTCGCAAATTGATGGAAAGAACCTCGGTATTCCCTCTTAAACAAACCAACCTGGTAAAAGTTAGTGTAGAAGGTGTTGATCGAGAGCTCGCGACAACGATTGCTAATGGCATCGGCTATGGCTATGTTTCTTTGTTTCTTGACCAAACCGATGGTAAAAATATTGAAGCGCGGGAGTTCCTTGAGGGCAAGGTTGCAGATCTTAAGCAGCAGTACGAAAGTGCTGAGCAACTCTTACTTTCTGAAAGACAACGTCTGGGTATAGCCGGTGATGGCCGTAATACGATTGGCGAGACTATTGCCATGTTCACCAGTCGTCTTGTTGATGCCAAGACATCGCTTGAGGATGCAAGAATTGAATGGGATCAGGTGCGTGAAGTTAGAAGTGTTGTGGGTAGTGGTTCCTCGGGAGGTGAAGTCTCTCTGGTTGAAGATGGGGCCGCGTTGACATCCACTGGCAACTACCAATACGTAGACACTGCTTATGAGAATCTCTCGGTAGTTGACTCAAACCCTCTTGTTCAGCGTGATAAGGAACGTGTTCAGGAAGCTCGTCGCGCACTTCGTGAGTTGGGCAATCGCTATGGTGCCAAACATCCCAGAGTTGTTGATGCAAACTCCAACCTCGCAACTGCGACCAATAATCTTGATCGCCAAATTGGGAATGTTGTTTCATCGGTAGAGAACAAATTTATCTCAGCTCGTCGTCTGGTCGGTTCTATCCAGGCGGATATAAATCGTGAGCAAGGCAGAAACTATGAAGAAACTGCCAATGCTGCAACAATTAACGAAATCATGCTGGACCGTGACACCAATAAGCGCTTTTACGAAGAGGCACTTGCTGAGCTGCGCGACAATCAGGAGAAAGATCTGAAGAAGGTGCCACTGAACATTACAGACACTGCTGCTATACCCGGTATCCCGGTGAAGCCAAAGAAAACACTGATGGTAATGTTGGGATTTCTTCTCAGCTTGTTTGGTATCTCTGCTCTGCTGTTCGCCTATGAAAGCATGAAAGAAACCGTTCAGGGCATCCATGATGTAGAGAAGAAATTAGGTATCCCTGTGTTTGGTATTGTGCCGGTAATGCGGAGCAAGATTTTTGGTAAGAAGACCATGCCTCTGGTTCCTGGGGAGTTTGACGATAAGCGTGGTGCTTTTGAAGAGGCAATCCGTACCATCCGAACGAGCGCTACAGTTGCTGATCTGGAAAAGCACAATCAGGTGATTATGGTGACTTCGTCGGTTCCGTCAGAAGGTAAGTCGACAGTTGCAAGTAACCTTGCCTACTCCATGTCGAAACTGGAAAACGTAGTATTGATAGAGGCGGATATGAGACGCCCAGGCCTTGGCCGTGCTCTTGGAATTCGCTCGAATGGATTGTCCGATTTACTTGAAGGCGAGGCGTATCTTGAAGACTGCATGCGAGTTGATGCGATCGGTACGCTAGACATCATTCCTGCCGGCCGCATTCCAGAGGCACACCTTGAGTTATTGGCATCGCCCGAATTTGTAGAGCTGATTGATTTGTTGAAGAATCGCTACGATCGAGTTGTTATCGATTTGGCACCAGTCCAGGCCGTGAGTGATGCGATTGTTGTTGGCAAGCACGCGGATTCTGCTATTTATGTAATTAAATCTGATAGCACGCCTCTGCCTGTTGTTCGACGTGGTATTGATCGTCTGCAAGAGGTTGGTATCAATGTGTCGGGTGCGGTTATTTCACAAGTCGACCTGGCGAAGGTTTCGTCTTACGGTGGTGACTATTACTATCAGGGTTACTACGACTACTATGGTTATGGAGAAAACAAAAACCCCCGTAAGAAGAAGGCTGCATCACGCGGTGAAACAGCTTTTGCTGAACGATCACGAGCTCGAGAAGAAGAGCGTGAAGCGAGTAAGGTTAGAAGATTAAAGCGTCGAAGTGTTGATGTACGCTCTGATCCGTCGATGGATCCTTCGCTTGATGAAGATTTCAGGGCTTAGTGTTTAATTGCTACTCAGTTTTTTGTTCATTTGAGTGAATAACCGGCAGGTTGGTGGTGTCCAAAGTGGAATTTGGACCCCACCGGTATATCGACCATGACAAATCGATTAGAGACATGGTATGCGTTTGGTTCGTGTGAAAACACGGGCGCATACTGTGGATCAGTAATGTCAAATCTGCTCTACCGAAAGACTTCGAGTTTGCGTGATTCTGACCTGTCTGATCCTCATCAATCCAGCTGTTTGTTGTGAGCGGTATGATGCAGAAATGTAGGTTGAAACAATGAGATCTCTTCTCATAGTGGGCTGTGGCGGATTAGGCTTAGAAGTGCTTTCAATTGCCAAAGATTGCTCAAAGCGCATTGTTCAGCCTGAAGGCAGGGGTGAGAATGTTGAGTTAGAAGTCGTTGGTTTTTATGACGATGGTGAACCGAGGAAGGGTGATGCTGACCGGGTATATGGCGGCAACCTTCAATACTTTAATAACTTTGAAGCTGTTCCTGAAAACGCATTCTTTGTGGTGGCTGTGGGTGATCCCGGAGCAAGACACAAGCTATTCGAGAAATGTATCTCGGCAGGACTGAAGCCGGTGACTCTGATCCATAGCAGTGCAGTGGTGGACAGAACTGCAGAAATTGGTCAGGGCAGTATTTTGTGTCCTAATTCATTCGTAGGTCCATTCGCCACGATCGGGCATAATAGTATTATAAATAACTACTCGTCAGTTGCTCATGATGCCAAAATAGGCGATTCGTGTGTATTGCATCCTTACGCAACGCTGAGTGGGTTTGCGAGTGTTGGTCCGTATTCTCTTTTAGCTACCCGGGCGACTGTTCTGGTGTCTACAAATATGGGGGCATTCAGCAAACTCTCTGCAGGCAGTGTCCTGAATACTGATACCAAAGATGGATCGCTGGCTGTCGGCAATCCTGCGAAGCACAGAGTGATGTTCCGGGATCCGACAGAAAATAGCTCATAGAAAAATCGCTGAGAAAAATATGAACGCAGAGCATGAAAGTAAATTGTTTGAAGTTTTTAAATCTACGTTAAGTTTATCGGATGATTTTGATAAAAAAGAACTCCAGTACAATGTGACACAGGGGTGGGACTCGATCGCACACATGTCTATCGTGGCCGGTTTGGAGGAAACGTTCGACTGCATGCTGGATACAGACGATATTCTTGATATGAGTAGTTATTCGGAAGCGGTTCGAATAATGGACAAGTATTGTGAGTCTTGATCTACAAGATAAAGTAGCGTTAATCACCGGTGGATCAAGAGGCATTGGATATTGTATCGCTGAAACTTTTGCTGCTAACGGGGCGGCCGTAGTACTGTTGTCTCGTAGCGGTGAGGTGGAACAACGGGCGCAGGCGCTGGCAGAGAAGTACGCAGTGAAGGTGACGCCTGTTATAGGTGATATTCGTGATCCTCAAACGGCGAAAGTTGCTTCCAAGCATGCGTTTTCAGAATACAAACGGCTGGATATTTTGGTAAATAATGCCGGTATTCTAAAGGATGGATTGATAGGGATGATTCCTGAAGATAGTATTCAGGATACATTGGCGACAAATATCAATGGTTCGCTATACATGATTCAATCGTGTGCGAGATTGATGGCAAGGAATGATGGCGGCAGTATTATCAATCTATCTTCTATCATTGGTCGTTTTGGCAATCGTGGGCAACTGGTCTACAGCGCTTCCAAAGCGGGAGTGATAGGGGCGACTCTATCTGCCGCCAAAGAGTTAGCGCCAACCGGAATCAGGGTAAACGCAATTGCACCCGGCTATATCGATACTGACATGATCAAAGATATAGATCCTGAGATTGACAAAGAGCGAAGAGAAAGTATTGCTATGGGGCGCATAGGAACGCCGCAGGATGTTGCCAATCTCGCCCTGTTTCTGGCTTCAGATTTATCTGCTTACGTAACCGGTCAGGTTATCGGGGTTGATGGTGGAATGTTAGTATAGTGCTGAAGCTGCCGTTCTTTAATCAAGTTGTAGAATCGGAAAAGCCCGCTATTTACTGGCAAGGTGGAGTTCACCAATCCTACAGGCAGCTGATTGCAGAGACCAATCGCTGGTTGGATCACTTGCCATCAGAATCTCGACAGTTAATCTTTCTATATGTAAAGCAGCATCCGGAATCTATAGCTCCTCTGGTTGCCTGTCTTGCTTCTCATCATGCCGTATTGCTGGTGTCTGATGGTCTTCCAGGTGAAAGAAGACAAAGTCTGGAGGAGTGTTACAAACCCCATATAATTATTGAGGCAGATCATCAAGGTGATTTTTCTATAAAAGAGAATGATGCCGCTCCATTTGATATACATACGGATATATCGCTGCTTTTGTCTACCAGTGGGTCTACAGGTACACCGAGGTCGGTGAAACTAACAGCAGATAATTTGCTGTCGAATGCGGCTGGTATTGCCTCTGTTCTGGATATAGATGCCAATGACAATGCACTCGTACATCTGGACTTAAGTTACTCCTATGGACTGTCAGTGGTTACCAGTCACCTCCTGTGTGGAGCCGCGTTGACCGTAACCACCGATAAGTTAGTAGATAAGAAATTCTGGAATTCCATTGAAGAAACGAAAGTAACGCACTTCCCGGGAGTTCCTTACCACTATGAGACCATGTGTCGATTAAAGCTTGAGAGGCTACCTCTAACCAACGTGAAAACATTTACGCAGGCGGGTGGGCGGTTACCGGAGACTTTTAAAGAACGAATGGTGGGCTTTACCAAAGCGGCAGGATCGAAATTTTATGTCATGTATGGGCAAACCGAAGCATCACCCAGAATGAGTACTTTGCAGCCTCAAATGTACGAACAGCATAAAGAGAGTGTTGGTAAGGCATTGCCAAATTGCCAATTTATCATCGAAGATGATCAGAAAAAGGTATTGCCTGCGGGTGCGGAAGGACAGATCGTATTTCGTGGTCCAAATGTTATGCTTGGCTATGGAGCGTCGAAGGAAGATCTGGCTGTTGGCGATGAGCTTGGTGGTGTATTGCGTACCGGTGATAGGGGTTTTCTCGATGAAGATGGCTTCCTTACAGTCACCGGGCGCGACGCCAGAATGGGTAAAATCTACGGCTGGCGTATTAATTTAGACGAACTGGAAAGTGATATTGAAAAGTACCTGAGTGCCTGCGTTGTACAGATGGATAACAATCTTTGTATCGGGCACACCGATTTGCTGGATGAAGATTCGCGAAAAGAATTATTGAAAGTGGTCACTGAAAAATATTCGCTACCGCAATCTGTGTTCAGGTTTGTGGAGCTCAATGCTATTCCGATCACCAGTCGCAACAAAACTGACTACAACTCGGTTCTTCAGTTGATAAGGGATCAGGCGCTTAAATGAGTCTTGAGTCGCTAAGAGATTTACCACCTTACCAGGCAGACCTGCAGGTAAAACAGGGAGCTATGCTGAGTGGGCTCAACGAACTTACCAATTTCCATTATTCAAAGTGCGCTGAATACAGAAGAATTATCAATGGCTATTGGGGAGAGGATAGTTTAGATGTTAACGGAATTGAAGATGTTCCGTATTTACCGGTATCGCTTTTTAAAGAGTTGGATCTAAAATCTATCTCGCCAGACGAAAATGTAATTACGCTAACCTCCAGCGGCACAACCGGGCAAGCTGTGAGTCGAATTTCTGTTGACAGGGAAACGTCTACCGCACAGCAAAAATGTCTGGCTAATTCAATTGGCCATATTCTGGGTAAGCGACGCTTACCAATGCTGGTAGCGGATACTGCAGAAGTAATCAAAGACCCGAAACTGATGAGTGCGAGAGGTGCCGGGGTACTGGGTATGATGCGCTTTGGCGTAAAGCCTGTCTTTATGCTTGACGCTGATGGTCAGCCCGCAATAGATAACGTACGTCAGTTTCTCTCAAAGTATGGATCAGAGCCCTTTTTTATATTCGGATTCACATTTCTGGTTTGGAGTATTTTGAGCGAACAATTCAGGGGCGTTGGCCTTGATCTGGCGAACGGTACATTGATTCATTCGGGTGGCTGGAAAAAGATGGTTGAAAATGCGGTAGGCCCGGAGGAGTTTAAAGCAGAGCTGAAACGCACCGTAAATCTGCACCACAGTTACAACTTCTATGGAATGGTTGAGCAGATTGGCTCTATTTTTGTTGAAGGCGATGACGGCTTGCTCTATGCCCCGAACTACTCGGACATAATCATACGTGATGAAAAAACCTGGCAACCCTGCGCGGTGGGAACTCCGGGTATTATTCAGGTGGTTTCTCTTTTGCCAAAATCATATCCGGGACATTCCCTGCTTACTGAAGATTTAGGTGTAATTGAATCGGTTAGCAAATCAGGCCGTTTTATCGGCAAGGGCTTACGTGTCATCGGTAGGGTTAAAAAAGCGGAGCTGAGGGGCTGTTCAGACGTTATTGCAGCTGCTGGTGCGTGATGTCTGCACAAATCTACGTTAATGGTGGTCCGGAACCTCTCGATACCGATTCACTGATCTCCAGGTGCGCCAACCTTGAGACACTTGCAGTTTATCCGTTTTCGGACCAGGTGCTGTATTGCCTCAAGCTGCTATCCAAGCGCTTGCTTAATAGTGAATATGCCAGGGCAATGCCGCAAATAATGGCACTCGGTTACTGGATTCGGCCTTCTGCATTGAAGGGGCTGCAGCAAAAGCTGCAAGGATTGAACAACCAAAATACAATTATCTCGCCGCGAGGATTGGCACTTCATCTTCCACCGCAAAATGTCGATACGCTGTTTGCGTATTCATGGGTTTTAAGCTACCTGGTTGGAAACTGTAATGTCGTTAGGGTAGGTAGTGATCCCGGTGAAGTATCTCGTTGGCTTATTGAGCAGATATTGGTAGTGCTGGAAGAAGCAGGAGAGAGCCACCGCAGTATTTTCTGTTCATATGAGCATACGGATACGGGCATGGCATCAAGAATTTCAGCACTGTGTGATTTGCGTGTTATCTGGGGAGGTGACGAAAAAATTAAAACCGTTAGCCAGCATACAACCAGACCGGATGGGTTAACGCTAGGCTTTTCAGACAGAAAATCAATGTGCATAGTTAGTACAAGTACTTACAAGCAGAGCACTCCAGAGCAAAAAAAGTCGCTTGCACAAAATCTGTACAACGATATTTTTTGGTTTGATCAGTTAGGTTGTGGATCCCCGCGGCTGATTGCATGGGTAGGTGCTGAAAAACCCGATGCACAAGAGCTCTATCGATTGATAGACGAGGTAGCTAACGAAAAAAGTCATCAAACGGCCACTGGAGTTGATCTGCAAAAGTTCTCGTTTGCCAATGTGCAGTTAGCGCACAACAAGGCAAAAAGCGTGGATAGAGTTAGCAGCAACGTGCTGGTTATAGATACCGAGTCTGATTCTAGTCTGTTTGACCAGGTAATGGGTGGTGGGCTGTTATATCAGGTGCAGCTTTCTGAAATTGCAGAAGTGAGTAAGTTTTTGCGGCCGGATATACAAACAATTACTGAATTCGGGTTTGATGATTGTGCCAAGAAAAAACTCGCAAAAGAAATGGGCTTGAAGGGTGGATACCGTATCGTACCAACAGGCAAAGCGCTCGAATTCAACCCTATTTGGGATGGCATAGAATTGATGAGTCACTTCACCAGACAAGTTACGGTATCCTGATCGTACCTCTCCAAGTGCTTTCGTAGCTAGTAGCTAGTAGCTAGTTGGTGGTGCCACTGCGACCATAGACATCGTCAAATCGAACGATATCATCCTCACCAAGATAACTGCCAGATTGTACTTCAATTAATTCCAGTGGAATTTTCCCCGGATTATCCAGTCGGTGTGTCGCACCTAACGGAAGATAGGTTGATTGATTTTCAGTTAACATGATTTCTTTGTCATCACAGGTGACAATAGCGGTGCCTTCGACAACAACCCAGTGTTCTGCACGGTGATGATGCTTCTGAAGTGACAACTTAGCACCTGGTTTGACGGTGATGCGCTTCACCTGAAATCGTGAGCCCAGGTTTATTGTCTGGTAACTGCCCCAGGGTCGATAACACTTCGTATGCGTGTCCGCTTCGTTTCGACCCGCTTTCTTCAACATCGCAGCGATTTTTTTAGCATCCTGTGCGTATTCATTGTTAGCCACTAAGATGCAGTCGCTGGTTTCTACGATCGAGATGTTTTCCAGTCCCAGTGCAGCTACCAGTCGGGTGCTGGCATTGATATAGCAATTTTCGCTGTCAACCAACATTGCGTCACCAGTGGTGGCGTTGCCATTTGCGTCTTTCTCGCTAATGTTATGCACGGCATCCCAGGATCCAATGTCAGACCAGCCAGCTGAAAATGGTACTACCATCGCGCTATCGGTTTTTTCCATTACTGCGTAGTCGACAGAGTTACTTTCGCAACTCGCAAAAGCCTCAGCATCGACTCGGATAAAATCCAGATCCTGGGTGGAATTCTCGTAGGCTGTTGTGCAGGCAGTTAGCATTTGCGGTGCGTGGGTGCGAAGTGCGTCAAGATAGGTGCGCGCCTTGAAAACAAACATGCCGCTGTTCCAATAGTAGTCACCGGACTCAACGTATTTTTTAGCGGTATCAGCATCGGGTTTCTCTTCAAAGCTCGCGATCTCGCTGATACCGCCACTAGTGGCTTTGATATATCCGTAGCCGGTTTCTGGTTTGTCGGGCACGACGCCAAAAGTCATTAACGCTCCGTCGCGAGCGGAATTTACAGCTTCCCTTACACTATTGGCGAATTGAGCCGTGTCAGCTATTACGTGGTCTGCTGGCAGCACGGTGATTACTGCGTCTTTATTGAGAGTCTGGGCGTGCAGGGCGGCCAGTGCAATGGCGGGTGCGGTATTTCGGGCGACTGGCTCCAGGATGATGGTCCCTTTGTTGCCGGTTTCGCGCATTTGCTCTGCTGTCAGAAATCGGTGGTCCTCGTTACAAACAACCATTAATTCTCCACTGCAAGCTTCTGTGGCACGGTCGATGGTGTTCTGTAGTAGCGATTTGTCGCTGTTGAGAGCCAAAAATTGCTTTGGATACAATGACCTGGAAAGAGGCCACAATCGAGTTCCAGAGCCGCCGGCTAAAATTACAGGGAAATTGTTGTCTATAGAATTTTGCATGCCAAGATCTCAGAAATAACACGGGGAGAATGGCAACAATCGTACCTTAAGATGCTGAGTTTATGAGAAAAGGGCCATATTTTTGGGCCGGCTGTAATATTTGTCTTCAGGCGATATTGTGATTTCAGGTGTCATGCGGATTGGTTACCGTAATCATTCCGGGCGATTCAGGTGTAATATATCTATCAAATCAGCCTGGTGATTGGCGCAACACATTTGGCCCTTAGTAAATTTATCTGGATCAGTACGTTAATGCAGGTTTCCTCGAAATGCCTAACTCCGAATTCTTTTTTATCTTCAGTGTGCGATCTCGATATTGCGTTATTACAAAATCAATCCGTTAGCATTTAAAACAGCGATACCGCGCTGGATTTCTTCTAAGGCAAGTTGGATTGAAAAATCAATAAAGTAATCTTGGTAAAGTGGCGGGTGTTGCTGTTAGTCGTGTTAGTCCAACTGCTAACATTTGCGCTGCTCCAGAACACTGAAAGATTTTATGTGGAGCAGCAGCAACTATTGATAGATCCGCAATTTACTCAATTGGATGAGTATTGGGTTCAGGATGGTGATGGATTAATTAAGCGCAAAGGTAATGCCATCTCGATAATAAATCAGAGCAAGGGTTTTCATGCCATTTTGCAGACGATTACTCACGATGCTGCCGGGCATTACAATATTAGCTTTGATGTGTCACTGAAAAATATAGATGTGTTGAACCCGGGGAAAGGTGGAGCTGAGCTATTTGTGATCTACAGAGCGGATACTGGCGAATATAATGGCCGGGGCAAAAGGTTGTTTTCCGGTGTCGGTGAGATGTCGACTACGAGCTACAATCAAACTATCTATATTGGGAACGAGAACGGGAGTTTTGATTTTGCAGCACGGGTGAACCGAGCTAGTGGAGTTTTCACCCTTTCAAATCCAGTCGTGTCGTCATTGCAGGAAAATTTGCGTTATAACAATATAATAACCATGCTCGCTGTATTATGGTTTTTTATATTAGTTGGAATTTCAATTGTCTCTGCACGTTTTTTCACTCGTCCGCTGTTATTAGTCTTGGTAATTATGTTGGGTATTGCCTTAATCGGTGTGTTATTACCAGAAAATCTGGTGAAGTCTTTGTACGGGCAAGTTGCCACTTTTCTTCCGATGTCTGTTGTGAAAACTATTGGTGGCGCATTGGCAGGCGCATTCGGTTTTCCGCAACTGGGAAGTAGCGGCGCGGAGATTGGTAAGTTGGGCCACTTTTTAGTATTTCTTATTCTGGGTGCTATTGCCGGGGTCAACTACATTAAGTTAGGTGTATTGTTTGCACTTTCGATACTCGCATCATTTGCTTTTTTTACCGAAACTGTGCAACTGCTGGTGGTGGGGCGAACGTCATCGATAAATGATTTCATGATTGATATGGCCGCAGCTATTCTCGGCTTAGGCATTGGTATTGGACTATATTGGTGTTGCGTGCTTGGAGATAAGCTTCTGAGGCGTTAAATATTTAGCAACCTGGAGGGTAAATACAGAATGACTTTAGTTTTAACCGTGCAACCGTGATGTTCTTTGTAGAAATCAACCTGGCCTCGTATATACTTTTGGTGTCTACGCGTTTCTTGTTATTCATCAGCGGATTAAGTGTAAAGGCTGTGCCGGTAAGATAAAAAGTATTCGTATACGAGGCAGGGCTCTGTATCGGAGATTATATGGTCAGTATTAATTCTGCTTAAGATGTCAGATGAATAATTTATGAGTCCCAAACTGCTTTCCTCTTGTTCCCGGGTATGTATTAAATTGAATGTTACCGCCTATCAAAGCTCATTAAATGGTGATTAATTTGTGTAATACAGGTGATAGTAAATGACAATATTGGTTTTAGCGCCTCACCCTGATGATGAGATTCTCGGGGTTGGAGGAACAATGGCGCGATTATGTGCCGATAATGAAAAAGTTGTAGTTGCAGTCTTAACTGGTGTTGGTGACGAGCCGCATCCGTTTATCAAATCAGAGGATGTAGCGGCGGCTAGAGAGGAATGCAGGCGTGCGAATGAGTTGGTAGGTGTTTCAGAGGTATTGTTTGCTGATTTACCGGCAGCTTGTTTAGATGCAACGCCAGCCTGGAAAACTAACAAGGTAATACATGAAATAATTGAAAAGGTGCAACCGGATCAGTTGTATATTCCGTTTCCCCATGATTTACACAAAGACCATGCTGCGGTTGCATATGGTGCTACCGTTGCTGGCAGGCCTTACTTATCCTTAGGAAACCAGATTAAGAGAGTGTTGTTTTACGAAACGTTGACGGAAACTCATCTATCACCACCCTATTTGGATGTAGGGTTTCAACCGAACTTATATGTCGATATTACTGAGCATCTGGACACGAAGCTGGCTGCGATGCGCGAGTACAAGTCGCAGATTCAGGATGACAGTTTGCCACGGTCAGAGAGGGGCTTATCAGTTTTAGCCAGCTTTCGCGGAATGCATGTTGGGGTCAATGCTGCTGAGGCGTTTGTTATTTCCAGAGAGCTGATTTAAGCCTAATTTTTGGTAGAATTCATTGTATCGATATTTAAAAAGAAGCGCAGATAGAGTTGCGGCTTGTGTGATTTTGATTCTTCTTGCTCCTATTATGTTGGTGGCGATGCTGGCAATAATTATTGTAGAAGGTCGCCCGATCTTTTTTAGACAAACTCGCGTAGGTTACAAGTTGCGAGAGTTTGAATTACTGAAATTCCGAACGATGGTGGTGAATAACAAGCGTGATTTTAGTCAAGAGCCTAACGCTGTTGAGATCACGTTAATTGGTTCTATTCTACGGCGTTTAAAAATAGATGAATTGCCGCAGCTCATCAATGTCCTGGGAGGCGATATGAGCTTAGTGGGGCCGAGACCGCCGCTGCCAGCGCTATTGAAAGATATGAACGGCATTCAGAAACGGCGTTTTGAGGTTCATCCTGGTCTAACTGGTCTTGCACAAGTTAATGGCAATATCCATATTAGCTGGCTGGAGAGATTTGAATATGATGTGTACTACGTTGACAATATGTCGTTTTTATTGGACGTTAAAATTATTCTTAAAACTATGCTGGTCGTTATTTTCGGGGAAGGAAAATTTAAAAAGAAATCAGGCAATTGAGGCGTGAGCATGCTGCAAAGTGAAACAGACAAAAATCCAAGAATAGTTCTAATTGGCGCAGTTGGGAGTACAGCACTTACTCTAAAAAAATTGGTAGAGCATCAAGCAAATGTCGTGGGCGTGTTTGGTTATGAATCGGAGGACACCGAGCACGTGAGTGGCCATGTATGTCTTGCTGGGGCTGCAGCGGATAATGGATACCGATATTTTCCGTTTAAAAAAATCAACGCAGAGGCAAATAGCATTCGTTCGCTGGAACCCGATTATATTTTCGTTGTGGGGCTATCGCAATTGATATCAACCGAGATATTGGCTTTAGCAAATGTGTGTTGTATCGGATTTCATCCAACTTCCCTGCCACATGGTAGGGGTAGGGCCCCACTTACATGGCTAATTTTAGATGAGCAAAGTGAAGGCTCAGCCACTTTTTTTGTACTTGCTGAAGGCGTTGATAATGGTGCCATAGTTGCGCAAAGCAGGTATGCAGTTTCCGATTGTGATGACGTTTCTGACTTAATAGAAAAAACGCATCGAGCTATGGGATTTGCATTGGATGAATTGCTCCCTTTGCTTACTACCAATTTCCCCGATACAAATGAACAGGATGAAGCGCTCGCTACTTATTATGAAAAGAGAGCGCCAGATGATGGATTAATAAACTGGAGTTGTTCAGTTCAGCATAACGCCAGATTAATCCGCGCCACAACAAGTCCGTACCCCGGGGCCTTTTCTTTTGTTAATGATCAGAAAATAACGATATACAAAGCGAGAGAGTATACCGAGACCCAGATATTAGGCGTTACTGGTCGAATATTACGAACGGGTGCGAATGGATCTTTTATTGTTCAGTGTGGTGTCGGTTCGCTGGAGGTATTGCAGTATGTAACGGAGCAATCGTGGTCACCGCGTGTCGGGGTTGATCTGGGATATAGTAATGAACTGGAAATTAATTTGTTGAAAAAACGTGTGGACCAGCTTGAGCAGCTTTTGGCCGATAGATGAGTACAATTCAAAATGCGATGTGTTAGCAGAGGGCGATAATGTTTTGCCAGTTGTTATTTTATGCTTGTTGAGTAATTGATCATAAATGAGTATACGAATTCAAGTGTGTCAGGATTTGTGCGTTCTGGGGAATAATCCTTCAACTTTCGGTTGCAGCCAACGCCGAACCCTCGGATAGAGAAAGATCTCAATCAGATAGGATGCCAACAGCATTAAGAAAAAATAGCCAAGCCAGCGGAGCACCGGATTTTCGATAAATGACAAGTAAGTTGCTTCCCGCATGATCGGATCGTGGCATATATAGATAGCATAGGAAATGGGTGCCAGCAGGCGGAAATGGTGGAGAGTTGCTTTGTAGAAAATCCAGCCTGTTTTTAGCCAAACCCAACCGCCGACAATAGCTATTAGGGCAAACACAAAGTGCCTCAGTTCGTTGAATGGGTGGATTCCATAAAATAGCTTATCGTTAGTTGAATTTACAAATAGATAGACGTTAATAGAAAGTGCGATCGCTATTGTCGCTAGAACGCTACAAGGTACTAGTAAGGCCTTGAATTCACGATGGCGATTCTCCAGGTACAGTTCCCCGATATACGCACCAGCCCACCATATCGCCAGATACATGAATACACGAACAGCAAAATAGGGATAAAAAATATAGACCACTGATGCAGCAATCGCTACCGAGAATGCGATGGTGGTGGCGTAGCTCGTGCGTTTTACAAATGTGCATAGCGGAAAAAATAACATGTAGAACCACCACTCATAGGAGAGTGACCAAAGCGGTCCGTTACCCATATAGGGGTCGACAATGACATTTGGGTTTGCGACGGCCCAGTCCTGCAACATAAACAAGTTGCCCAGAAGTGCAGGAATATCGGGTCCCAGAAATTCACCGGCTTCATAACTTTGCGTGAAGTATGAGATCAGCATTACCGCGGTCAATGGGATATATATACGGCAAAATCGCTTGGCGAAGTAATTCCCAAACTGTTTGTTTTTTGATTGCTTAAATGAATAGTTAATTACAAAACCAGACAGCAGGAAGAACAAAATTACGGCTTCCTGTCCAAATCGCATCAAGTGTCCTGCCGGTAGACCAAAAAGACGACTGTCGTAGGGTATGGTGTGATGAAGTACAACGTACAGGGCGGCTGCGCCCCTCAATGCTTCCAGTTTGTCCAGCTTGCCGGCCATTAGCTTCTGTCCGTCATTGTGATTATTTTTGCCCGGTGTAATTATGGTAAATCGAAAACGGCCTGCAGTGCCTGTCATCGCCGAGAGTAGATAAAGAGTACCATAATACGACGTCTTTACGTGGGTGTATTCTGAGAAACAGTCCTCGCTCAACGAAAAGATTTAGAGCCAACCGGCCATAAAAGAATATAGAAAGTTTGTTGAGATGATGACGCGACAGATTTGAAACCTATCTATTAAAAACGACTGGACCGTATTGAGGGTTGTCTGTTGGGTGAATCGAACCTGTAATAGAATTATTTTGAATGCCAAATTGTTAAAAATGAGAGTCGGTTGTACTACGACAACTCTGACGTACTACTTTAACCTTGCTGAGCAGAGTTTGATTGTTCTCAAATTAATAATAGTTCGCGCTGGATATTTTTCTGGGGAATACACAGGCGGCAGGATAACAAGAACGTTAAGTGTCGAATTGTTAGGCAATACGAGGGGGCCACTATGAGCGATGTACATATAAATTAATTTATTTTTAATGCGCGGGCTGCTTTTTTAGTAAAAAGATTTTCCCTCGATGAACGATGCCACACTATAATCGGTGTACCCGAAAATACGGGAGCTTTGTTAAATGCTTATTGCGAATTAGAAATCCAGTATTGAATCGATCTGTTGTGGGAATTGGAGTGGTTTGGAGCTTCAAAGAGCAACTAACTAATTCCATAGTGTTTCACGATTTCTATTTAGTGTCTTTAGACTTCAATGATTAATGCAATTGATGACATCAAAAATAAAAAAAATAATTAATACAGTTAAGAGCTCTCAGTTTCTCTCAAATATTGTAAGAATCGCTTCGGCTAATATTATATCGCAGGCTGTTCTTTTGGCAACGACACCGGTGTTAACAAGGATTTATACACCAGAGAATTTTGGAGTAGCTGCTCTTTTTCTAACCGCGCTGAGGCTAACAGGCTCTATCTCTACATGGAGGTTTGATAGAACAATACCTAATGCAGGGTCAAAGCTTTCAGCGCTCATACTATGCTGTTGGGGAGTTTTATTTATACTTGCTACCTGTTCGTTGGCATCATTGATCATTTATCTTGATAGAAACTATGCCAAAATTTGGGACGGTATCAGAGATTTAGATGGTTTGATTTACTTTTTACCAGTTGCAATATTCCTCACTGGCGGTGTGCAGCTCGGGATAGCTTGGTTCGCACGAGGTACAGACTTACAGCCGTTTAGTCGATCAATTTTGGTATACACAATTGCTTATATAGTAGTGGCGATGGCATGTGGTTTATTCGATTTTTCAAATAGTGGTCTAATATTGGCAGCTGTGGCAGCTCTTCTTGCCCAGTTAGTATCCCTGCTGTTTTACTTTCCATCAACCGTTCCGGTTCGTCGATTGACTGTTCGTCGTTTTTATTCGATTTTTAAGCAACATATCAACGTCGCAACTACGGCTACCGGAGTAACATTTGTTAATACATTAAGTCTAACTGCTCCTGTTTTTTTGCTATCGCAAGTATATGCGCTCTCAGATCTTGGGATATACGCATTGATGAGCAGGCTGATTACCACGCCTTTGGGAGTGCTAACAAAGGCATTGTCAATCAGTTTTTGGTCAAGGGCAGCAGAACTGGGTAGGGAGAACAAACTTAAAGACCTGCATCAGCTGTATAAACGTGTCTGCCTGATTATGACAATACCAGCTATGCTGGCCGCATTGGTATGTCTGGTTGGATCGCTGGTAGTTGTGCCAATATTAGGTAGCCAATGGCAGGATGCCGGGCCAGTACTTTTGGCGATAATTCCCTACCTGGTAGGGCTATCTATCGCGTCGCCAACAAATCACTTATGGGTGATCAAGAGACAGTCATACCAGTTTATAGCTGATGGAACCAGACTAATTTTGATGGTGGTCTGCACTGTGTGTGCTTATTATTTTGAATGGTCATTCGGTATGGCAGTGTTGTCTTTATCGCTGTCTTCCCTGGTCGGTCATATGATTCTAATAGCGATACATATGGTTTTACACAAAGCCTTAATGCAACGGCAGAAACTGATATAACTGTGTGATTCACAAAACTTAATGCGGTCGAAGATTTATTAATTTTTTAAATTAGATGAGTGAGAGTTAAAATTACCAGCTGTAAGTAGATGACCACGATAAAAGCTGAGGTCAGAAAGCAGCGGGAATATATTTAACAAAAAGCGTATTTTTTGAGATCTTTACTGTTAACTTTGATGCCTCTGGTGTCTCGTACATTTATCTGGAAGCTAATGTCATCGTATTTGGTTGAGCGAGGAGTGAAATATAGATTTTCGTTATCGCCTGGTCCAGACGGAAAGCGAATTTGCCCATATTGAAATATCTTCATGGGAAAAGAATCTTTTTTTATTTGGAGGAATTTATACCAGTTACCCGGATCGGTAGCGTTCGGATTGTTGTTATCGGTTGGTGTTGAGTCGCATCTCCATAATTCAACATATCGAGATTTATTGACACTGCTAGGTTCAACTACCGTAGAAAAAAAATGGGATCCATTGATGCTTGAGCCGTAAAAAACAGGTCCCCCCACTTTCGCTATCTGCTGAATTTCAGACGATGATCGATCCATCGCGTATATATGGTTTTGTTCATCTGGTGCGTCAGAGGCAAAGTATATGCTTTTTTCATCAAATAGAGGCTGCACGGTTCTGGTTTGCTGTGAACCTCCGATCACGTATTCTGTAGATTCAAAGTTATCAGCAGTTCTCCATATCGCCGACTCTTCGTTTAGATCGCCAGTTGTAATCCATACCGCTCCACTAATGGGGTCAAAAAACACACCGTGTATATGTCTTATATCGTTAAAAGTATGGATCGGTGACCACTTTGATAGGTCTCTAATATTTGCAGCCCACACTGAGACAGGCTGTCTCTCCGAATTGTTTATATACTCACCGTAAAATATATGGTCGTTCGCTGTGCAAACGAACAAAGGCCTTCCACCATTGACCTGCGCACGCCATGTAAAATTTCCTTTTTCATTTAACTCGTAGATAGCTTTGTTGGCGAAAATACAATACCTTGGTTTTTCTCCTGGTCTGTTGGTTAGCGAAACAACATGGTGATACCCCGTTCTCCGAACACGATTACCTAGCCTGCCTCCAAACAGACAGTCTGCCAGGCTTCGGTTTTCTAAAAATGAAACGTTTCGCCATTCCTGCCCATTGTCAACAGATTCACGTAAGTGTCTGTTCGACGCAGCAAGCATGCGACTGTCATCACAGTAGATAATTCTCCCCACTATTTATCAGCCATTGATTTGGTTAATTGCATTGACACGAGCTCTATTTTTCATTCGATTAAGACTTGCATATACCAGATCAGCACCAATCGCCAGTATTTGATACAGCTTTATTCGGAATTTTTCACCAAACGTAAGGTCTGAAAAAGCGCCGCTTATCTCGTAGCCTTCTCTTACAAATACCTCCTTACATATTGCCTCAGTCATCGCGATTTCAAACTTTGAAAGAGCTCCTGGCCAGTTATCGAAATTGTCTCTTAATAAATCTCCAGTGGTTTCTTTTTTCCAGCTGTATTCTTCTTTTGATACCAGTTTTTTTGCCGCGTTATGAAAATCTAACATGTTACTTTCGAAGTCAATTTCCAATTTTTTACAGATACTCTTTAACTCTAGTTCTGTGTTAACGATGAGCGTTTCATACTTCAATTTTATGTATTTACGATCGATGGCTTTTGTGAAATATTGGTTTGCCAGTTTTGATTGAATACGGACTGCAAAAAGATGTTTGATCAGGCTGTGGTTCTTTGACCATTCTGCTTTCTTTCTTGAGACGAGGACATCGCGTGGATCTCGCACCATTTGAATCACAAAAACCTCTGGATTGTATGCGTAAAGTACTGGTAGATGTTCGATTGACTTTGGATCTTTATCTCCAACGATGCTACATTGGTCGATTTGTTTTTTTTCTTCGAGCATTGCTGAATAAAGTGCCATGGAGGAGTCAGGATGCTTCGATTTGCAATGTTTTAGTAGATTAAGAGCATCCATCCCGGTTCTTTGGAAATAGCGATCTCCACTTAGGTAGGTAATGATTTCAGGTGTGTTTTTCTCCGATATCCAAGTGTTGAGATGTGTTCCCTTACATTTATTTACAACAAATCTTCGAAAAAATATTGTTTCGGGTAGGTAGGCTATCTCTGAGTGAGACGCCAACATACTTTGCATTAAGGACGTACCGGACCGACCTGTTCCTACGATGAATAGAAGCATAGTTTTTAGTGTCTGGGTATTTCCAGGTTTTTCATGAAATTGTAAAGGGTGGTTGCACGACTTTGCCATGTGTGTGCGCTATAGGTTTCCACTACGTTACGCTGCAAATTCAGTCGGAGGGTAGAGTCTTGGAATATCATCTCCATATTTCGAACCCAACTCAAAACATCTGAATTTGGAACCAGGAGTCCATCATGCCTATTTGTCAATACGTCAGATATTTGAGAACAATCAGAAGCCACTATTGGTAATCCCACACACATATACTCAAATAATTTAATTGGAGATCTAATTTGATTTTCGCTTTTGTCGCTAAAAGGCAACAATAAAGCGGTATTTTCTGATGTTAATTGCGTCTTTACCAGCTTGTCCAGTTTATACCTCCCATGCTCCACAATTTTTGCGTTGCGCTCAGCCGCTTTTTTTATTGAGCTGAGTTTTGGGCCGTCGCCAAAAAAATGCAGCTCTATATTATCGTGTTGCTCGGAGAGTTGACTGAATGCTTCCAGTACAACCTCAATGTCATAGTATTCTTGATAAATTCCGAAAAATATAAACTTGAAACAGCTTTTCGAATCGCTTCTGACAGCGCCTGCTTGCATCACATTAGGCCCGCCATTTGGCACAACTACTATTGCAGACGCGAGCGAGCCGTTAGTGGTTGCGCCAGTAATATCTTCTTTTATTTGTTCTGACACTACGTAGCAAAAATCGGCTCTTTCCAATACCTTGCATTCGATTTTTAATAGTAATCGCCTTATCAACAGTGGTGCACCCAACAATTGATGGTAGGCGAGGCTATTGATTTCAAAACCGAATTTTACCGAATTTTTATTGCATAGCTTCTGCAAGCACAAAGAGATCAGCCATGAGTTTGAACTTGAGTACCGAACTAAAATTGTCTTTTCATCGGTAGCCTCCTGCTTACATATTTCTTTTAGCTTATTAAGCAGTGAGTAGAGCCAAACACCGTTGGTACCGGCTTTCACCTCGTTTACAGTACAGCTGCTGAAATATTCTGTGGATCCTGCGCCAGACACTATCTCGGTGCTAACTCCATTGGCTGATAAAGATTCTCCAAGTCCTATTGCGTGTGACACTCGTCCTCTCATCCCCTGGGAGAAATAGTTTTTTTTCGCTAAGACGTAGAAAATTTTCATTTTGGCAAGGTTAACGTCGCGTGAATGGCGAGGTTGTCTGAAATGAGGTTTAGTTGCAGGAACGTTTTGGGAAACTACAGTATAATCCGGCGCGGGAGCTTTTCACCGCTCCCAATATAACAGATTTAATAAATCGTACCTCCCGCAATAGAATTTTCACAATTTCTTGAGCTGTATTTGATGTTTAGGTTTTGATTAGCTTAGTAATTTTAAGAAACAAGTTAGCGAATACGAAAGGCTTTCAAGCAATAGGCAGGAGTTTAGTGGTACGAAGGCTCTGACTGCTCGTACAAAGGTATTCCCAAACTCTTGTATCGAATGGCTGGGCGATGCTGTTAAAAATGTGCACCGAGCGCGCCCGTGTGTGTCTTAACATACATAACAAACCGCTTTAAAGAAGACGACATTTCCAGTGGCAAAGAACCCGGCACGAATCAAATTGTTATTGGCTTATGCGAGAACACTACCTCGCCTGGGCCCGAAAGCCTTGTTGTACAATCTTTTCTACCGTATTGGGATTTCAACCGGACGGTATGAGAGGGTTTTGCCGACAAGTAGCTGGAAGCCTACAAAAAATTTGGAATTCGTTGATGCGCCGTGGCGGTGTGTTGATACCGAAAGCCTTCAAGATGTCCTGGTGGAATGGCCTTCGGTAATTAGCTCGGCGAATGAAGTAGTTGCCGGTAGCTGCACCGGTTTTTCATGGTGTCCGATTCCTCTCACTGGTAATTGGCAGCAGAACCCGCAAACAGGCTACGAGCATCCAAGGGTGCATTGGAGCAAGATATCATCCTTGCCTGGAGCGGTAGCTGGAGATATCAAATGGACTTGGGAAAGGTCTAGATTTGAGTGGATTTATACACTCGGCCGCGCCTGGTGTATCGATAAAAATCCAGTTTATCCGGAAACTTTTTGGAAGCTGTTGTTTGATTGGCGCACAGACAATCCCCCGCAAAAGGGCGTTAACTGGATGTCAGGTCAGGAGTCTGCGCTAAAGATATTTGCTTTACTCTGGGCGGCAAAACTTTGGATTCATGATGCGCGCGAGGATCAGCGTGAAGCACTTCTTGAAACGGTTGTAATCCTTACAGAGACCATCGAATCCGTAATTGGGTATGCTTTGTCCCAAAGAAATAATCATGGGTTGGGAGAAGCAGTAGCGTTATACCTTGTTGGCAATGTTTTGCCGGAGCACCAGCGGAGCGAACGGTGGCGCGAATTGGGCTTTCGATTAGCAATGAGTGAGATAAAAGATCAATTTGCCCAGGACGGCAGTTACATTCAGCATTCTAATAATTATGCGCGAGTGGCGCTCAGGTACTCATCAATTTTCTTGACCACTGCAGCGTGGGTGAAGCAAGAGCTTCCGAATTCGCTAAGAGTCTCGCTGTTGGAGGCTGTAAAGTTGCTCTGGATTCAACAGGATGAATCAAGTGGATTGCTTCCAAACTACGGGGCAAATGATGGGGCGAATCCTTCGCCGCTAAATGGCTGTGACTACCCGGACTTCCGGCCGATCCTGCAGTGTGTGTACTGGCAACTCACCGGCGAGAAATTATACGAGGCAGGGCAGTGGGATGAGGAGTTGCTATGGGTTTATCCGCAGTCTCAGTTACTTGCTCCTTTTGATGTTGAACGTCCTGCAACTCATGCTGCGAGTCAAGGGGGATACTACGTTCTTCGGGGAGGATATAGTCAAGCGATGATTCGTTGTACATCGTTGAAGTCGCGTCCTGGACATGCAGATATGCTGCATTTGGATTTGTGGGCAAATGGGGTGAATCTTTTGTCGGATGGAGGAACATTCCAGTATGTAGATGAGCACGGTTGGGGGGCATATCTCTCTTCTACGGCAGCCCACAACACTATTGAGATAAACGGAAGTAGCCAAATGAAGCGCGGAGGGCGCTTTTTGTGGCTCGATTGGACTCGATCGAAATTGGTGAACTTTATGAAACCGGAAATGGCCGGCCTGCGTGGGTGGGAGGGCCAGTATGTTGCCGGTGAACACACTGCTTACTATAACACCTGGTTTCACAAGGGCATAATTCATAGACGGCAAATTTTGCAAATTAATGATCATTGGTTGGTTATCGATGATCTGATCTCAAAGCGTGTTAGCAATTACACCGCGTGTCTAAACTGGCATCTGGATGGAGTATTTGATTGGGAGCAGCTAAAGCCAACTGACCCGGGCGTACTTGCTGGCGCAAGGACAAACTCGGCTGCCTTGGATCTTTCGGTGTGGGGACTGAGTGGTAGTGCCGGGTGGGAAGCTGGAGAGGGAGCTTACCCGGTTACATTGCGTAGTCGGTTTTATGGGAATGGTTATCCTTGTGCACGGCTCACTGTCGAAGCTGCAGCTGGTAGCTCAATTCGTTGGGTAACTACACTAGGCAAAGATACAGGTTTTCTCTTGGCAAATGATCTTCTGCGATGGCAGGATCTGACGGTTCAATTGCAGGCGTGCGGTCCTGTCTTGTTGGAAGCTGCTTAGACACCGCGAGCCTCGTAAGAGCATCGAATCTCTCGTGTTTTTATCCTGCCAGGTCAGGCCGTCAAGTTTAATTTAAGTGAATATGTCGTGGTGGCTATTAGTGCTGCAATCGGTCTGATTGGGTAGGTGTCCGACTAACATGATAGAATGTTTTTGATGGCTACCTAAGTTCGCTTTATTGGCAAGTATATTGAGAATGGGGGACTTAAGCCAAACTATTAAAATAACTGGCAGTTAAGCCAATGTCCCTGATGAGCGGCATTTAGATTAATGTATACAGCTGATGACGGTCTAATACTCTCAATGGTATGGCGTCAAAGGCAATTGATGTTGAAAAATATGAAGTAAATATTTCAACATTATTGAGATAAACCCGAGTCAGAATTCTCCCTGACAAGGAATACGAAAATTATGAAGAAAATTATTCACGTAGTAGGTGCTCGGCCCAATTTTATGAAGGCAGCGCCAGTGCTTGAAGCGTTCCAGAGCTATTCTAGTATAAATCAGGTGTTGGTACATACCGGGCAGCACTACGATGAAAAAATGTCGGAAATTTTTTTTCAGCAGTTAGGAATGCCTAAGCCAAATATCAACCTGGAGGTTGGGTCTGGTAGTCACGCGGTCCAGGCTGCTGAAATAATGACCCGTTTTGAGCCAGTGCTTCTTGAGGAAAGGCCTGATTTACTGATGGTTTATGGAGATGTGAACTCGACAATTGCGACTGCTTTAGTTGCATCGAAATTGGGAGTGAAAATCGCGCATGTTGAGGCCGGCTTGCGCTCCTGGGACAGGAGAATGCCAGAAGAGATTAATCGGGTGCTAACTGATCGAATTAGCGATTATTTTTTCACGCCGTCGGAAGATGGAGACGAGCATTTGAAAGCAGAAGGCATTTCAGAAGATCAGATTTTCTTCGTTGGCAATGTCATGATCGATACCTTGGTTAAACTGGAAGCCAAAGCTAAAAAGCCCGCAATTGATGGAATTGATGGTGACTATTTGCTGGTTACACTTCATAGACCATCGAATGTAGACGATAAAGAAATGCTCAAGAATATTCTTGAGAGGTTAGCCAGGTTGGCTGAGATTGCTCCAGTTGTATTTCCGATTCATCCGCGAACTCGTTCGCGTATCAATGAATGGGAAATGAGTGAATTAACATCGAATCTTAATCTGGTTGATCCACTTGGCTACCTTGAGTTTCTATGGCTTATTAAGAACTCCAGCCTGGTATTGACTGACTCAGGAGGCATTCAGGAGGAGACTACCTATTTGAAAGTGCCTTGTCTTACTTTGCGTGAAAACACTGAGCGCCCCATCACTTGTACCATGGGCACTAATATACTTGTTGGTACTGATCTGGAAAGGGTTGAAAGAGAGTCGGCGCGTATTCTTTCCGGCGATGGAGTCGAGGGAAGTATCCCACCTTTGTGGGACGGCAAAGCTGGGGAACGGATTGCTGAGATCACGGCGCAACTTCTGCGAGCTGAATAGTGAAGGTATTGTATTTTCATCAACACTTTTCTACGCCCAAAGGGGCGGGCGGTAGTCGATCCTACGAGTTTTCGAGGCGGTTAATATCAAGTGGTCACCAGGTGACTTTGGTCTGCGGTTCACCGCAAGGCGGCGGTGTGCAACTCCCGGAAACCGACAAGGCTGGAATTAGTCGTGGTTTGATCGATGGTATTGATGTTATCAAGCTTGATTTGCCGTATAGCAACCACGACGGTTTCGTAAAGCGAACCAGTATTTTTCTTAGATTTGCGTGGCAAAGTGTCGGGATAGCTCTGAAAGAAGAATATGACTTGTTGTTTGCTACGACAACGCCATTGACTGCCGGCATACCAGGTTTGGTGATGCGGCCGTTGCGGAGAAAGCCGTTTGTTTTTGAGGTGCGGGATCTCTGGCCTGAGTTGCCAAAAGCGATGGGGGTGATAAAAAATCCTATCGTTCTTTCAGCTATGGGTGTTCTTGAATGGTGTTGTTATCGTACCGCCAGTGCATGTATAGGGCTTTCCCCTGGCATCGTTGATGGGATAAAGAGACGGAGTCAGGTCGGTAAGCATATAGAATTAGTTCCGAATGGCTGTGATCTTGAACTCTTCGAGCCACGTGCGAGAAAGAACCTCAATCTGCCAGGTATAGATAGTGATGATTTTGTTGGTGTTTTTACAGGTGCTCACGGAGTAGCGAATGGCCTTCACGCCGTTTTGGATGCTGCGAGCGAATTGAAAACTCGTCAGGCATCCAAAATCAAGTTTGTTTTTATTGGCGATGGAAAATTGAAGCCTGAACTGCAAGCAAGGGCTGAGCGTGAGCAATTGACCAATTGCCTTTTCTTTGATCCAATCCCGAAAAATGAGCTTGCATCTATGTTGGGCTCGTTCGATGTGGGATTGATGATATTGGACAATGTTCCCGCGTTTTACTACGGAACATCTCCAAATAAATTTTTTGACTATCTTGCTGCCGGTTTACCGGTGGTAAACAACTATCCTGGCTGGCTTGCCGGTCTGATAGTAGAGAACAACTGCGGTGTTGAGATAAAGCCAGGTAATGCAGCTATATTTGCTGATGCGTTAGAGAAACTTTCGGCAGATAAAGAGCAACTTGCGCTGATGGGTCAGAATGCCAGAGCACTTGGTGAGAGGGAGTTCGATCGTGATTTGCTTGGGGGTAGTTTTGTTGAGTGCCTGGAGTCTGTATACGAATCATCGCGCTCGCGATAGTGAGAACTTGTTACATCGCGCCGATGGTCCGAGTTACACCATAGCTCTTTAAATTTAAAGCTGGTAAATCCAGTTTATTCTGCTCCCGGGGCAATTTGATCTGGAGTATCTTTTAGAAGGCAAGTCCTCTCCGGAACAACTGAATTTATCCTGCGCTCCTTTTCATTTTCGGTACTTTGATTCACTGATCTATGGTCTGAAAAACATGGTGTGTTTTAGCAGAGTTATCAACATCGTCAGTGTTAATTAGGGGAATGATTCTTGTGTTACCCGGAGATTAGTAAGTAGGCAATAGTAGAAGTCTGGATATTCATTGCGCTATTGATTCGTTTCGATAGTTGTATGGTCGTTAGAGTGCGCTTCATCCTTGTAAAAGATTATATTTTTAACTGTAGCGTGTGTTTTCCAGCGCCACTAATTCTTGAGCCTCGCTGGTGATGTTGCCGTTTGTTCATGGGTGCGCCGATCCCCTGGTGGTGTGAGATTGATTTGAGTAAATATATCGGTCTGCTTAGCTCCGGCATACCAAGCCTGGTGCAAAGCTGAGCAACTCATTACGTGCTGCCTGAAATAACTCGCGATCGGGATTTTTCTGTCAGTGTCTGTGAGCATTGAACGCTTTGGCAGGTTTAGGGCAAGACGGATTGAAATGGTAGCTTGAACGTTAGAGACGTATTGCACTTCCTGTAGGAAGGGTATTCGACGTCATGCTGAAAAGGTTACTGTATCGCCCTTGATGAATTAATTATTCTCATGCTGCCCGGCTACACGGCTGAAAACGGGGTTTCACATAACGTTTAACTTTCTGCCCAATCGGCTGGGTCGGTACAAAGTGCTAACTCCGGAGATTGCAGTCGTCAGCGAGTGAAATTGCGGTTGTGTGCTGATTTTTGTAGAAGCTTGAGTGCTTTGGACAGTTATGCTCCATCAAGCTCGAATAAATCATAGAATGCACGTTGATCGAGCGCTTAATAATTCGATTGAATACTCGGAACACTGTTCGGACTATTTTATCAACTATGATCAACACCGTGCTTTAATACTCAGTCGTGATTATGAAGATTCGTGAGTATCTCGGATTTAAAGCGCTAGAATTACGTGGTTGACATATCCACTAACACTGGTTGTTAGTTCCGTTATTTTGACAGCGCACTATAATTGTGTTCAAACATATCAATCAGTGCTTTGAGATGAAATTATGATACGAATTCTGCCTGGATTGGCCGTAGCTTTGCTGTTTCCCCTCTATTACATGTTCCTCCAGATTGCTATCGATTTTGAAATACCTTCCTCTAACGCTACTCATACAACCCGTGCAATAGCTGTGTCATTAATGGGGCTGTTGTTCTTTTTCTCTTACAATAAGGGGCATTTGAAATCGAATTGGTCAGTTTTTCACTTTTCAATTCTGATTTTTATGGTGCTTTATGTTTGCAGAATATTTGCATTAAATGACGAAACTTCCTGGAGGTTGGATAGCGAGTTCTATCCTTTTTCGAAAGTTTCGATGCTGTTTATATTTGGTTCTATTGCTCCTTTTATAGCAGCCATGTTTTCGGCCAAATTGTTCATGGAAAAATCTACCTCAAATATCTTCATTGGACTGACCTTTCTAAGTATTGTGGTTGTAGCTTTTTTTAATATTGACCAATTTGGAGTGTTTCGAACCAGAGGAGTGAGTTCTGGTTCTCTTGCAAGTCTTCCTATGGGCTACCTTGCAGCGTTGGGTATTGCCTATTGTGTTTTGGACTTTCTGCGGTTGAGGAGATTTCCAATAATATTGTTGGTGATTGTTGTTAGCTGTGCAATATTTCTTCTTTCTGTTAGCGCCAGTCGCGGACCGATTTTGGCTTTGGTAGTTACTATTACCTACTTGATATTCACAATGAAGAAGACTGCTTTCAATGTTATTGGTAGCGGTATATTTTGTTTGATTCTTGTTATGGGAAGTATTTCGTTCTTTAATTATTCAGGATCGGGAATTTTAGCCAGAATTGATAAAACGGATGAAGGAGAGGCCCGCGTTGATATTTACACAGAGGCGTTTTCTATATTTGAATCAAGTCCACTCATAGGAAAGGATATCGCTGTTTCTTCAGGATTTTGGCCGCATAATCTTGCATTAGAGGCGCTCATGGCTGTTGGGGTATTCGGGTTGTTGCTCATAATCCCCTGGTTGTTCGCTTTGACAAAAATATTTTTAGATCGTAAAGCAGATAACAGGCAATGGTTGTACCTGTGGTTTTTACAAACCTCCGTTATGAATATGTTCACCGGGTCAATATGGGCTGGCTCATCTCTGTTTGTTTGCCTATGCTTGGTGCTTGGCGCAGGTAAAGCTAATAATCTTGCTCGAAGATCGAAGAAAAAACGTCGCCGAAAGTCTCGCAGCGTAAGAAAAGTCGCGAGTGAGAGTGTTCGGGTTGCTCGCCAATAAAATGAGTTTCAAGCAATGTTGATAGAGCTGATTCGCTATCAAATAATTTGAAGTTATTGCATTACTTATTTTCGAGAGTACTTCGAAATGTGATGCGGTACCTTGCCGGTATCACATTTCTATTTGTTCTACCAGAGTGTTGCGCAACTGCTTTTCTCAAGACTATTCAACTTAGGAGCTGCGGTGTTTGTTTGTAGATCTGTGATGACGGCAGCAAAACGGTTGCGCGTAAAGATCGTTGACATCATTGAATGTTTTTAATTCACAGCACTTACTGCGCAGTCTTTGTTGCCAGTGGCTTGAGGCTGCATCATTGATATATGCTGACTACGGACTGGCAGGTTTAACTTCATTGCAAACCTCTGTGAATTTGTTCCCCGCGGGGTGTAGGTCAAGTTCAATTTTGATAGGCCGTTAATTGCTAGGTTAATCGTTCCATTAGTCCTGCTCAAAGTTGCATTTCTGAAGAGTTGTTTTATGAAAAATTCGAAAGTTCTATCTCTGGCTTTGGTTTCCCTGCTGGCGTCAGTCGCGGTTTCTGCTCAAAGTGTTGATGAAATAACAAAACCAAAAGCTCCATCTATAGAATTGCTGGGGGAGATTCCAGCTACGGTCGATGTTCCAGTAGTTACGGACGACAATACTGACGATAATTCGAGTGTAAGCAAAAAATCTTTGAATCCTTTGACTGGTGCAACCATTGTCAATCATGGTCGCCAGTGGGGATGTAATTCCGGCATGTGGACGCTTGATAATGAACGCCTGGATGAGGGCGCTGTCGCAATCCCCTTTAAAAACTGGGGTAACGGTACAATAAGCGGCGCACGTGTTTATCACATTGAGAAGGCAACAGGTAATTATTCGGGCGGCAATGGAGGTACAGTCCGGTATGAGATTTGGACTAATGGTGCGGGTGACGCACCCGGTGTGAAACTGGGCGAGACTGGAAATATCATAGCTGGTACATCCTCTGATCAGTGGTCTGGCAGGTCTCAAGCGGAAAAAACCTATCCTGGCGCTATCTGGTCTCAACATAACGAGGCGAGTGTAGGGCTGGAAAAGCTCAGACTGATTGATATGGACGTTTCAGGTCTAACAGCAGGTGGTCATTATTGGCTTGTAGTTAGGCCTACCAATCCGGATTTGCGGAACTATGTATCGCTTAATAACTATCGGTCGAAAGAAGCTCCATTTGCGAATGACCCCAATTACACACACCCTGAACACGAAATTAAACAATGGAATGGCGATGCGTGGATCACACAAGATGATAAAACCCCAATAATTGAGCTGATCGACTCTGAGGGGTTCGCATTTGGTCGTCCGTGGATGGGGGAGCCCTCTCAAAACAGCTCCAAAAACCCGATTTGGTCTGACTATCGATTGTACGGTATCGGCAAAAGTGGTTGGAAAATTCGAGAGAAGTTTACAGCTCCAAAAACAATGCAAATAGGGGAAATTTATCTTCATGCTGGTCGATTGGCAGGTTCGGGTTCGGTAACCGTAAGCTTGAAGAACTCGTCAGGTGATGTACTAGAGTCGGAGATATTCCCTGATTTTCCAGATGCGAATTATAGTGGCAAGTTGTCACTGAATGATGGGTCGAGATCACTGTTCAAAATGAGAAGTGTGGAATTTTCATCGCACCCGACAATTACAGAGGGCGAGACTTATTATCTTGAACTCACAGCAACTGCTGAACACCTGATTGGCAGTTGTCGCGATGGAGCAGACAGCAATTACTTTAGTGGCGACAACGGTTGGTATCTCGGCTTTCCCGAAGGAAATATGCAAGTTTTCAACGGCTCCAGTTGGGAAAACGCTTATAACAACACTAGTGTTAATGATGATACGGATGTAGATATGTACTTTACTGAATGGGCCCCGGGTACATAAGCTGCTGAGCTGTTTTGCCGATTCATCTCGCGAACCTGTTGCTACGGAACTTTACACGGTGGCAGCCAACTGAATACGAACTTACACGCAATAGGCGTGGTTACTAAAGTGGCATTTTGGTGAGCAAGTGTCGTGCGAAATCGGCAGAGCAGTCTTATACTTCTACGCACTAAATGCTCAAACTCTGTTGGACCAGATGTCTGTGGCCGTGTTGGTAGTAGGATATTTAACCTGTCCGAGGGTTGAGATACCGCGAGTTTGGCTGAGCCCTTTGCAGGTTTTTTGATAGTAGATTAAGTGCCGTACAAGCAGCTCGGAAACACTCGCTAACTATGCAAGTGATCCTTTGCTGGTTGGCGGAACTATCCCGACTACACCGTAACCGCGCTGCTGTCATCTCCCTTTCAATGATTGTTGTTTCTCTCAACGTTGATTTATCTGCAGGACTTTGCAGCGTAGATCATCAATGCATGTATGATAGCGCCTGAGACTCGTGAGATAATCGGATAGTGCAATTGGCAAGTGCAGCTCTGTTACTGGTCAAAACGCCGAGCGGGAGGTGGCATTTTCAAAAAGTGAAGGTGCTATCTGACTATCACTATTACTATCGCTGATGCGAAACAGTTTGAATTTAACCATCCGCATCGTCAATATGACACCTTACCTTTTTGTGTACAGTCTCGTAGTATTAGGGGCGTGAGATTGTTGTGTTGGTTGAGTCGAAAATAGAAATGGAAAATATGGAGCATTATAATCCTGGATATCGACACTTGTAAAAAAGCTCTGCGCTCATTGCAAAGACCGTTTGTCGTAGTGTATCTGGTTGTCGCTTCGATGGTATTGGTGGCGCTGTGCAGTTATAGCGTCAGTGGTGTCAGGGGTACCGATCAATACTGGTATATTGCTGACACCGAAACGTTGATGCGCAATGACCCACCGCTGACGAACTTCCGGTTTCCAGGTATGGTGTTGCGAGAAAATAGCTCTGATCCTATTACCTATTTTGTGCACAACGGACCGTTATTGCATCTCAATAGCTACCTTGCGAATTTTCTAAACACCTCTGCAATAAATGCCTGGGAGAAGTCCAATCTGGTATGGTGGATAGGGTCAGCTTTTTTTTTGTTTTTTGTGCTTCGAAATATTGTTGCCCTACATGTTGCAGCGCTGGGAGCAATGATGTACCTGATGACTCCGATCGTTGTTTGGCAGGCAGCAAACTTCCTTCAGGAAATGTGGTTGGGATTCCTTACAGCTGTTTTTTTTTTCTACAGCTACATTTTGAAGGAAAATAACTGGCATCACTGGTTGTTAGCAGTATTTGTTTTTATCGGTGGGCTTTCTCACCCGTTTTTTGTTTTGTCCTCTGCTTACCTTATTGTAGCTGCGGTGCTCTATAGAAAGCACTACATGTTCATTGTGACCCTGTGCGCGGCATTGTTGTTCGCGATATTTTTTAAAGACAGTATGTTTCCTTCCTCTTTTCCACCTGACTTGCATTCGATTGTGACTTCGACTATTCCAGGAAAAACCAACCTGCATTGGCAATTTGACAACCACACGATTCCAATTACTGCGGAATTGATTGGTTCTAAATTATCTGAAGCGGTGAATAAGCAATTTTTTTCTGCTGCATCTATGCCTTTGACGATAGTTACAAATATTGGGCTGTTTTCGCTTTTAACATTGATATTTCTGCGTAGGTTTCGCCTTAACAGGGTGCTTTGTTTTGCACTGTTCTGCGTTGGCGCATGGATGGCAATGGTTATCCTGTTGCAGAACCAATCGCGCTATCAGTTGCTGATTTTGCCGCCGTTAGTTGCTTGCATTCTGTTATTGCTCCAAGAATTGGTGCAGCCTAAAGCGATGGTAAAATTGTTGGTGCTTTGTACTTCATGCTTTTTTGCCGCAGATATTTATTTGTTGTCCAGGATTCGATCTGACATACACAATGAGTCGCAACTGCGTCTGTCTGTTACCAGCGCTTTAGCCGGTTTGCCATCGGATGCAAGATACGCAGTTGTTGACGAGGATCGTAGCTTGACGAAGCTGGTGATATCTCAGCTTTCTCCGGCGGTGGGTCTTATGGTTGATCCGAGGTATATTCAGGAAAATAATCTCGTCAAAGTTGTAGAACTTTTTAAACCGGAGTTCGTTATCTCAACATTGGCTGAGTTGCCCGATGTGTTTGCCAATAACCTTGAAGCCCGCAATCTGGAGAATATTGATGACAAAGGGCAGATTACCGTCTATCGGTTGCGGGATAATTGAGTCGATAGTTGCACCAAACCTCGAAATGCACTTGCTTTTTCGTCCGACCAGATTAGGCTCCGGAGGTTTTGGCAGCGGTGCTCGGGAAATTCCAATATTTTGTTGTTTTGCTCGCCTGGCGGCCAGCCAATGCGCGAAATGTCTGCTATAAACAGCTTGCATGTGGGTTTATGGATTGCAAGTTGAGAGATTTTTGCTCGCCAACCCCATGTTTTATGACTATTTCTTTGAATTTATATGTCATGACATTGACCTTCTGTTTGAGTGGGTCTAACATTAAGCAGCTAGAATAAAAAGGCTTTCGAAATGAGAGATGGATGGCATAAATCCGGGCTCTCGTGTTTTAAGCTCAACAGTTCGGGGTAAACGTGCAGAAACAGGGAAAAAGCAACGGCGTAACAGGTAAACCTGGATTCTATGGAATGGCAATGCCAGGTCCAGTGAACAGTGTGTCCAATAACGTCAGCATATTCAATCAACAATTTATGACCATACGTAGTGGATTCGACAGGCTGGTTATTCGCCTTTCGGATAAGTTGAACATACTCGAAAAAAATCAGAAAAGATTCATCGCCCAGTTGTTGGATATGATGTTTGCATTCAGCGCGTTAGCGGTCGCAAACTTACTGCGATTGTCCACCATTGATTTTGGCCAACTGTGGCCGGCTTTTCTTTTGATACCCATTGCCACCGTGGTTATTTTTTCGCGACTCGGCGTGTACGACATGGTGATTCGATTTAGTGGGATGGACGAACTCGCCCCTGTGGTGAAAGGCGTAGTAGCCTCATCATTTATATTGCTGGTCACTCAGTATTTGTTAGCGCCCGATCCTAACCCCAGATCAATTTTTGTCATTTATGGATTAGTTTTTCTGGTATTTAGCGCCGGTGCACGCCACCTGTGGAAGGGGCTTGCTTCTGATGCTACCAGTGTTGCCGGTGAGCCTATTGCAATCTATGGAGCCGGGGCGCTTGGACGCCAGGTGATGCAAATTTGCCGCAATGGTGTTGAATATCGGCCAGTGGTTTGGCTTGATGATGATGAAAAGATGCATGGGCGCACTTTATCTAAGGCTTTGGTACTGGATCCAAAAGACCCCGCAACCCCCGGGCTTTTGAAATCCCGTGGTGTTGAAACCATTTTGATGGCTATTCCGTCTGTTAGCGCCGGCCATATGAAGCAGCTGCTGGAGTCATTGCGAAACTTTGATTGCCGCGTGCAAACTCTGCCATCAATTGATGAAATTATGGCTAACCGTGTTACGGCGCGTGATGCCAGAACATTGCCGTTGGAAGAACTGATAGGCAGGCAACCGGTCGCCCCGGAAATGGCATTGATGAGAAAAAATATCACTGGCAAGGTGGTGATGGTAACCGGCGCTGGTGGCTCCGTTGGTAGTGAATTGTGTAGGCAAATACTTCCATTGGAACCCAGTTCGCTGGTCCTGTTTGACGTATCGGAAGCGGCCCTTTACCTTATTGAAAGCGATCTCAAACAATTGAGCGCTGATTTGAAAGCAACACCGATACATTGTGTGCTTGGAAATGTGGTGTTCAAGAATGAATTGTCACATACAATTACAAGCTATGGTGTCCAAACACTGTTTCACGCTGCGGCTTACAAGCACGTTCCAATGGTGGAAAGTAATCCTCAGCCAGCCATCCGCACCAATGTATTCGGCAGTCTGGCAACGATAGAAGCTGCGATCGAAAATAATGTAGAAAATTTTCTGCTTATTAGTACAGACAAAGCCGTTAGGCCCACCAACGTGATGGGGGCCACCAAGCGCATCGCCGAAATGATTGTCCAGGCCAAGGCGGCATCCAGTGCAGGGATTACGAATATCTGTATCGTGCGTTTTGGAAATGTCATTGGTTCATCTGGATCGGTGGTGCCGAAATTTTCAGAACAGATTGAAAGTGGCGGGCCCATCACTGTGACCCACCCTGATATCGTTCGTTACTTTATGTCTATCCCTGAGGCGGCACAGTTGGTCATTCAGGCAAGCGCACTATGTGAAGGTGGAGATCTGTTCCTGCTCGATATGGGGCAACCTGTGCAAATCGCAGATTTAGCCAAGTCGTTAATATATCTGCAAGGCAAGACGCTCCGGGATGCGGAAAATCCCCGTGGAGAAATTGAAATCCAGTACACGGGACTACGCGAGGGTGAAAAGCTGTATGAGGAACTGCTGATCGATGATACTGCGGAAGGAACTTCTCACCCGAAAATTTCGCGAGCCAAGGAGGGATTCCTCGAATGGTCGCAACTGTCACTGATACTCGAACGGTTTGAGTTGATAATGCAGAACGATCCAGACAATGAAATGATCGAGCAATTAAAATCTGTTGTTAAAGGCTATTGCCCTAATCGTTTTAAGGTTGTCGAGGAGTCAGATCAGCCAGAGACAGATCAGGCGGGGCTGCCAGATGTGCAACAGTCATTGCCAGAGCCGATGAAGCCGCTAGAACCGGTTCATGAATGATATAGTTAGCACAGATTCTCTCCTTGTGTAGCTATGATAAATTATCCCCCCTGGCCAAACTTTTCTGCAGAAGAGGCCGATATCGTCACGCGAGTACTTTTGTCGAATAAGGTCAATTACTGGACCGGACAAGAAGGCCGTTTATTCGAGTGCGAGTTTGCTGAATACTTCGGAGCGAAACATGGGGTCGCGCTGGCTAACGGTACCCTGGCGCTGGATCTCGCATTATATGCCTTAGATGTGGGAGCTGGAGACGAAGTAGTGGTTACATCGCGATCGTTCATCGCTTCAGCTTCTCCAGTAGTAAATGCAGGAGCGCGGCCGGTTTTCGCAGATGTTGATCCGAATAGCCAAAATCTGACAGCTGCAACAATATCCGAAGCTATCACTGATAAGACCAAGGCTATTATCTGTGTTCATCTTGCAGGCTGGCCATGTGACATGGAAGCGATTGTTAGTCTTGCCTCTGAGCGTGGCCTTGCCGTGATCGAAGACTGTGCACAAGCACATGGTGCGCAAATTGACGGCAAGTCGGTGGGCACCTTTGGTGACATCAGTGCCTGGTCGTTCTGTCAGGATAAAATAATGACCACGGGTGGTGAGGGCGGCATGGTAACCACCGATGACGAAGCGCTATATCGCAAGATGTGGTCTTTTAAAGACCACGGGAAATCTTTTGATAAAGTTAAAGAGCCTTCAACTTCAACTGCCTTTAAGTGGATTCATGATTCAATTGGAACCAACTGGCGTTTAACAGAAATGCAATCTGCGCTTGGGCGTTACCAGTTAGGTCAGTTAAATGAATGGGTGACAATGAGGCGCACAAATATTGATGCGTTAAACACTGCTCTTGCAGATACAAAGGGTATTCGCCTGACGATCCCTGAAAGTACGCTCGTGCATGCCAGCTATAAATATTATTTTTTCATCGAGCCTGACGACATCAAGGAAGATTGGAACCGCAACAGGATATTGACGGAAATTAACGCTCGAGGAGTGCCTTGTTTTACCGGTGCATGCCCGGAAATATATCGCGAGAAAGCATTTACCGATCTTTACAGTGATCAACCGACATTGCCGGTCGCAAAAAAGCTCGGTGAGACCAGCCTTTTAATGAATGTACATCCCGGTATAACTCCTGATGTTGCAGTTGAATGCGCAGATATTGTTCGTAGTGTCATGGATCAGGCAGTAAATTAGCAACTGCGCAGCGCACTATTTAACGGGCGATGGATTATTGACAAATGCGGCAATGCAGTTAGCCGTTTAGTTAATGAATATTGGATTGAATCATGCTCTGGTTGATCTGGTTGATCAATGAATTGGGTGAGTCAGACAATATGAAGAAGCTACTGGTTACAGGTGGCGCTGGATTTATTGGGGCAAATTTCGCGCACTATTGGCTTGGAGAGTACGCTGGCGACAAAGTTGTCGTTCTGGATGCTCTGACCTATGCCGGTAACTTGGCGAGTCTTGATGGCTTGAAGAACAATGCTGACTTCACGTTTGTGCATGGCGATATCACAGATCAGCCACTGGTAGAGAAGTTGTTGCGTGATCACCAGATAGATACGCTCGTTCATTTTGCTGCAGAAAGTCACGTTGACAGATCGATAAGCGGGCCGGACGTTTTCATTGAAACAAACGTAATCGGTACCCACAGTTTACTTAAAGCCGCACGTCAGGTGTGGTTGGACGAGGGGCGGGTGACCGATCACAGGTTCCATCATGTTTCTACGGATGAGGTGTATGGTGCGTTGGGC